>DASYVT010000001.1 GCA_035936835.1 Candidatus Methylomirabilota bacterium
ATGCGCCGCGACGGCTACTACGCCGAGCACCAGCGCTACTACCATGCCTACTACGGCAGCGACTCCAAGGGGTGACGGCAGGGCGGCACCGCTCGGGTCCGCCGGCATCCTTCTCCTCTCCGTCGCGCTGCTCTGGCCCGCGGTCTCGGGCGGCGCGCACGTGGGCTGGCCCCTTGCCGCGACCCAGCTCCTGGTCCTCGCCGCGCTGCTCGCCTGGACGCTCGGCATGGCCCTGCGGGGCCGGCTCGAATGGCGGCGGACCGCGCTCGACCTTCCGCTTGGGCTCCTGGTCCTCCTCGTCCTGCTCCAGCTGGCAATCGGCAATGGGCCGCTGCGCGACTGGGCGCTCCAGCCGCCAGGGCCCGAGCCCGCCGCGCTGCCGAGCCGCTTCCTCGCGCTGGGCACCGTATCACCGGCCCAGACGGGGCGCTCGCTCCTGCTCTTCCTGACCTACGCGGGCGTCTACGCGCTCGTCGTCAACCTCGTCAAGCGCCGCCGCGACCTCGACCGCCTCGTGCGCGTGCTGCTGTTGGCGGGCAGCGTCCTCGCCTTCCTCTCTCTCGTGGACTATCTCTCGCGCGACGCGTGGCTCTTCTGGTGGCGGCAGGGCCCGGCCGGCCCGCGGCTCTCCGGTCCCTTCGTGAACCCGGACCACTGGGCCGCGTGGCTCGTGATGCTGATCTGCCTGGGTCTGGGCTACCTCGCTGCGCGGAGTGCCCGGGGAAGCGGCTCATCATCGCCGGCGTCTCTCCCGCCCTCGCCAAGCGCTCGCGAGACGGCGCTGCGCCGTTACCTGCCGGCCTTCGGCGTCGCGGTGATGGCCCTGGCCGCCGTCCTAACGCTCTCCCGTGGCGCGCTCTTGGCCGCGCTGGTCGCGGGGCTCCTGCTGCTGCGCGGGCTCACCCGCGTGCGCGGCCTCCGCTGGTCGCTCGTCCTCACGGCCGCCCTCAGCGCGGTGACACTCGGCTACGCGCTCTGGATCGGCATCGAACCGCTGCTGGCCCGCTTCGGCACCTCCGACCATCTGAGCCGCTGGGCCCAGTGGCGCAGCAGCCTGCCGATGCTCGTTTCCTTCCCGGTGCTGGGCGTCGGGCTCGGCGCCTACAAGGACGTCTACTTCCGCTTCCAGCCGCCGGCGCTCCTGCCCGGCCGCGTCTACTTCCCCTACGCTCACAGCGATCTCCTCCAGCTCGCCATCGAGACGGGGCCGGCCGGGGCGGCGCTCTTCCTCTGGGCCGGCTGGCGCGTCGCGCGCGACCTCGTCGGCGCGCATCTCTTCGGCCGCGGCCGCTGTCCCGTGACCCGAGACGACCGCACACAGCGCAGCGATCCCTTCAGTGTGGGCATCCTGCTGGGCTCGCTCGGCGCGGTCGCCGCCCTCCTCGCGCACAGCGCGGTCGACTTCAGCGCGCGCATCCCTGCCGACGGCGTGCTGGGCGCCGCCTGCCTGGGCATAGCGACCGTGGCGGCTCACACGCGCTTCGGCTCCTCCGGGGCCCGTTCCCTCGACGCGACGCGGTCGCGCTCGCTCGGCGCAGGCATCTTGGCCCGCAGCGCGACCGGAGCGGCGGCGATTGCGCTGGCCGCAGTCCTCGTTCCTTTGATCGTCGAGCCGGCGACGGCGCGGTCGGCCGCAGCCACCGTCGAAGAGCTCACCCGCGCGCTCGCCTCGACCCCGTCCGATCCTTATCTGCACGAACGATTGGCGTGGGCGCTCGAGCTGGAGACGACGGGGGAGCCCGCGAGGGCCGGCGAGCAACGGCGGGCCGCGCTGGCCCA
>DASYVT010000002.1 GCA_035936835.1 Candidatus Methylomirabilota bacterium
TGAACCACTCGACCAACGCCCTCTTCTTCGACAACATGGAGATCCCCGCCGGCAGCCTCGTGGGACAGGAGGGCAAGGGCTTCTCCTACATCCTCGACGGCATGAACGCCGAGCGCATCCTGGTCGCCTCGGACTCGCTCGGAGACGCGCGGTGGTTCATCGAGAAGGCCGTCGCCTACTCGAGCCAGCGCGTCATCTTCGGCAGGCCCATCGGCGCGAACCAGGGAGTCCAGTTCCCCATCGCCAAGGCGCACATGGCCATCGAGGCCGCCGATCTCATGCGCACCAAGGCGGCCAAGATGTTCGACGCCGGGATCCCGTGCGGGCCCGAGGCCAACATGGCCAAGTACCTCGCCTCCGAGGCGGCCATCGACGCCGGCAACGCCTGCATGGACTGCCACGGCGGCTACGCCTTCGCCGAGGAGTACGACATCGAGCGCAAGTTCCGGGAGTCGCGCCTCTACCGCGCGGCGCCGATCAACAACAACCTGATCATGGCCTACGTCGGGGAGCACGTCCTCGGCATGCCGCGCTCGTACTGAGGGGAACGGCGTGCTGGGGCCCCTTCTCGAGGGCAGCAGGATCCGGCTGGAGCCGCCGAGTCCGGAGCACATGGCCGCGTGGACTCGCTGGCGCGCCGACGTGCAGGTAACGCGCTACCTGACCTTCCGCACGCCGAGGACGCTCCAAGGACAGGCGGAGTCGCTCGAGGCGGCGGCCAAGGATCAGTTCGCGGTCTTCTGGTCCGTCATGATCAGCGAGAGCGGCCAGCACGTCGGCGGCGCGTCGCTCGAGAAGATCAATTGGCGGACCCGAAACGCCGAGAGCGCCCTCACGCTCGGCGAGACGTCGGCGTGGGGCAAGGGCTACGCGACGGCGGCGGGGGCGCTGCTGACGCGGTACGCGTTCCGGGAGCTCAACCTCGAAAAGGTCTGGGCGACCGTCATGGGCGACAACGCAAGCCGGAAGACGCTCGAGAAGCTCGGCTACCGCCAGTGCGGCCTCATGCGCCGCCACGGCTTCGTGGACGGGCGCTGGTACGATCAATGGATCGGCGAGATCCTGAGGGACGAGTGGGAAGCCCGCGAGGAGAACAAGCGATGAAGCTGCCCAAGCGCGTGACGGTTTGCGAGGTGGGGACGCGGGACGGGTTCCAGATCGAGCCCGACTTCATCCCGACCGAGCAGAAGATCGAGGTCGTCAATCTTCTGTCGGCCACGGGGATGCCGCGGATCGAGGTGACGTCGTTCGTCTCGCCCAAGGCCGTGCCGCAGCTCAAGGACGCCGAGGCGGTGATGGCGGGGATCACGCGGCGGCCGGGGACGCGCTACTCGGCGCTCGTGCCCAACGACAAGGGCGCCGTCCGCGCGGTCGACGCGGGCGTGGACGACATCCACACCGTGGTCTCGGCCAGCGAGAGCCACAACCTGGCCAACGTCAACATGTCCATCGCCGAGTCCATCGTCAAGCTCAAGGCGACGGCGGAGGTCGCGCACCGGGGCGCCAAGCCCGTCTACGCCGGCATCTCCTGCTCCTTCGGCTGCCCCTTCGAGGGCGAGGTGCCCGTGGCGCAGCTCGAGTCCGTGGTGTCGCGATTGGTGGACCTGGGAGCGAAGGGAATAGGCCTCGCCGACACCACGGGCATGGCCAATCCGGCTCAAGTCGTGCGCGTCCTCGAGCACCTGATGCCGCGCTTCCCCAAGGTCGAGTGGACCCTCCACACCCACGACACGCGCGCGATGGCGATCCCGAACATCCTGGCCGCCATGGAGATGGGCGTGAGCAACTTCGACGGCTCGATCGGCGGGCTCGGCGGCTGTCCCTTCGCCCCCGGTGCCTCGGGCAACGTCTGCACCGAGGACCTCGTCCACTGCCTCTGGGCCATGGGCGTCGAGACCGGCATCGACCTCGACGCGCTGGTCGGCGTCTCCAAGCGCGTCCAGGAGATCGTCGGACGCGCGCTGCCAGGACAGATCGTCAAGGCGGGCAAGTGGAGCCGGCGCTATCCCCTGCCCGACGGCGTCCAGTCGCGCCTGGCGGCCAAGTAGGTGGCGATGACCAAGCGCGCGCAGACGATGCTGCGGCTGATGGACCGGGCCGTGACCGAGTGGCACATCCCCGTTGTCGGCCGCGAGAAGGGGCGCGTGATCAAGGGGCTCCTCGCGAAGCACGCGCCCACGCGCGGCATCGAGATCGGCTCGCTCTTCGGCTACTCGGCGATCCTGATCGCGGGCAACATGCCGCGCGGCGGCAGGCTCACGTGCCTCGAGAACAACCCGTACCTCGCCAAATTCTGCCAGTCGAACGCCGACCACGCCGGGCTCAAGGGCCGCGTCAAGGTGGTCGTGGGCGACGCGCTCCGCGTGCTGCCGCTCCTGCGGGGCCCCGTCGACTTCATGCTGCTCGACGCGAAGAAGGAAGACTACCTGGACTACCTCAAGGCCGTCGAGCCGCGGCTCGTCAGGGGCGCGCTCATCATCGCGGACAATACCGGCATCTACCGCCGCGACGTAAAACCCTACCTGTCCCACGTGCGGGGCGGCGCTCCGTACACGAGCCGCGAATACGACTTCGGCTTCGACTGCATGGAAGTCTCCGTGTTCCGCGGGTAGCCCGGCATGTTCGGCGAGCGCCACGACCCCGAGTTCCTCAGGCACCTCTTCGAGCGCACGGAGATCCTGCGCAAGCCCATCACCGGCATCATCGCCGGCTACCACATCCTGCCCTACATCCTCGTCGGCCCGCAGGAGGAGCAGCCGCACCGCTCCGTCGAGATCCGCGGCAAGATCAAGGTTTCACCGCGCCTCGTGCTGGCGCCGGGGCGCGCCGGGCAAACGTACGGCGACCTCTTCAAGGAGCACGAGGTGATGGACGAGACGCTGGTGGCGCGGGTCTTCTCCTTCATGTACTCCTCGCGGCACCAGGTGACGCTTGAGAGCGAGGACCTCAACATCCAGCGCTCGGACCGCAACCCGCAGGATCAGATCGAGCGGGCCATGGATGAGCTGGCGATGCGTGAGATCATCAACACCGGCGTGATCATGGCGCCCAACGTGCGCTTCTACCCCGTCTCCCTCGACCGTTTCATCACCGAGATCCTCGACCAGGAGTTCCGGCAATAGAATCACCCGCTCTCGAAGCGCTGACCGGCCAGGACGTGCTCCGCCGGCGGGACGCTCTCGTGGTCCTGCTCCAAGACGTGGTGGACGGCGGCGCGTCTGTGGGCTTCCTGCCGCCACTCGGCGCCGAAGAGGCGAGGGCGTACTGGGACAGCGTGGCGGCGGCGCTCGAAGCCGGCGGCAGGCGGCTCTGGATCGCGCGCGCCGCCGACGGCGGCATCGTTGGCACCGTGCAGCTCGACTTGGCCTCACAGGCCAACGGCCGCCACCGCGCCGAGGTGATCAAGCTGATGGTGCTGAGCTCGGCGCTCCGTCGGGGCATCGGTCGCCTGCTGATGGAGGCCGCCGAGGCCGAGGCGCGAAAGCTCGGGCGCGCGACGCTCGTGCTCGACACACGCCAGGGCGACCCGTCGGAGGCGCTCTACCGCGGGATGGGCTGGCAGCCCGCCGGCACGATCCCGCGCTACGCGCGGAGCGCCGACGGCACACTCCATACCACCGCGTTCTACTACAAACTGTTGTAAACGTTCACCGGCGTGTGCGGCGGGGAGCCATCCGGCGACGAATCCTGCTCGTCTCCGCGCCGAATCGCAATGGCTTGCCTGTTCGCCGAGGCCTGCGGCGCAGCGCCGCCACCTGCTTTTGAAGTCCAACTTCGGGCTCTACCAGCCGGCGCAGGAACTGCTTGAGGGCATCCCGGGCGAAATATCGGGGGTCCAGTTGAAAGACGCGCGTGCGCCCGACTGAGCGCCCCGCCGCAATCCCGTCGACCTCGAGGCTCTGCAGCGCTCTCTGCACACCAGACAGAGGTGCGTCAAGCACCCGTGCGAGCTCCCTCGGGTAGGATTCGACGAGCAACGAGAGCGCCAGGAGGACTCGCGTCCGCGTCCCTCCCCCGAACGGACTCGAATTCATAATGACCATAGTAAGTGGTCATATGACCACGTTTCGTGGTCATATGTCAAGCTGTGAGTGCCGGGCCGCCGAGTCGGGCACATCGGGTACACTCGTCGGGATGCGCGCGTACCTGCTCTCGCGGCTCGCCCAGACGGCGCTCGTCGTCTTCCTCTCGCTGACCGCCGTCTTCTTCCTGGTGCGGCTGTCGGGCGACCCGGTGCTGCTCTTCCTGCCGATGGACATCCAAGCCAAGGACGTCAACGAGTTCCGCCAGCGTCTCGGCTTCAACGATCCCCTGCCCGTCCAGTACGCGCGCTTCGTTTCGGGCGCCGTGCGAGGAGATTTCGGCGAGTCGCTCCGCTACAGGCGCGACGCGCTCCGCCTCGTGCTCGAGCGCCTGCCCGCCACGCTCGAGCTGGGCGTCACCGCGCTCCTCCTAACCTTCTGCCTCGCGATACCCGTTGGCATCCTCTCCGCCACCAGGCGCGGCAGTCTCTTCGACTACGTCGGCATGGGCGCGTCGGTCCTGGGTCAGGCCATTCCCGGCTTCTGGCTCGGGCTCATGCTGATCTATTTCTTCTCCGTGCGCCTCGGCTGGCTGCCGACGGGGGGCATGGGCGGCCCGGCCCACTTCGTCATGCCGTGCGTGGTGCTGGCGTCCTTCTACGCGGCGCGCATCGCGCGCCTCACGCGCTCGTCCGTGCTCGACACGCTGAACGAGGAGTACGTGCTGACGGCGCGGGCCAAGGGGCTCGCCGAGTGGATCGTGATCGGCAAGCACACACTCAAGAACTCGGCCATCCCGATCGTCACGCTCGCCGGGCTCGAGACGGGCCAGCTCCTGGGCGGCGCCGTCATCACCGAGACCATCTTCGCGTGGCCCGGGCTCGGACGGCTGACCGTCCAGGCGCTCCAGAACCGCGACTTCCCGGTCGTGCTGGCCGCCGTCTTCGTGATCTCGGTCACCTATACTTTGATTAACCTCGCGGTTGACCTTCTGTACGGTTGGCTCGACCCGCGCACCCGACGCGAGGTGGCACTGTGAGCGGCGCGGCGCTCCGGCGCAACGGGCTCGGCTTCCTCGGCCTCACGCTCGCGGCGCTGGCGGTGCTGGCGGCGCTCGCCGCCCCGGTGCTGGCCCCTCACGATCCCGTCAAGGCCGACCTCAGCCAGGGCCTCAAGCCGCCGGGTACGCCGGGGCATCCGCTCGGCACGGACCAGCTCGGGCGCGACACGCTCTCGCGCGTGCTCTACGGCGCGCGCGTGGCGCTCTTCATCGGCCTCTGCACCGTGCTGCTGACGGCCATCGTGGGCGGGATCCTCGGGCTGCTCGCCGGCTTCTTCGGCGGCTGGCCGGGGCAGGCGCTCATGCGCCTCTGCGACGTCCAGCTCTCCTTCCCGTTCATCCTGCTGGCGCTGACCATCAACGCGATCGTGGGCCTCGGGCTGCGCAACATCATCATCAGTCTGGCGGCGGCGGGCTGGGTCGTCTATGCTCGCGTCGTGCGCGGCGAGGTGCTCTCGGTGAAGCAGCGCGACTACATCCAGGCCGCGGCGGCGCTCGGCACGGGGCGCGCCCGCATCCTGTTCCGCCATGTCCTGCCGAACGTGGCGCCGTCCATCATCATCGTGGCGAGCCTGCAGTTCTCGCAGTTCATCGTGGCGGAGGCGGCCATCTCGTTCCTCGGCTTCGGCGTGCAGCCGCCGACACCTGCGTGGGGCAGCATGCTGTCGGAGAGCCGCGACTTCCTCTACATCGCGTGGTGGCTCGCGGCCTTCCCGGGCGCGGCGCTGGCGTTGACGGCGCTGGGCGTCAACCTCGTCGGGGACTGGCTGCGCGACATCCTCGACCCCAAGTTGCGGGTGTAGGCGATGGCAGACGCCGCCGCCATCCGTCAGGCGAGACTCGACGAGGCCGCGAAGGTCTTAGCACTCTGGCAGGAGGCCGACGCCACGCCCAGCCCCACCGACACGCGCGACGAGGTGATAAAGCTCCTCGGCGAGGCCTCGGCCGTCCTGTTGGTGGCGGAAGCCGACGGCAGGCTCGTCGGCACAGTCATTGGCGGATGGGACGGCTGGCGGGGTAATATCTACCGCTTGGCCGTGCTCCCCGCCTACCGGCGGCGGGGCATCGCGCGGGCGCTGGTCGGCGAGGCCGCGCGGCGGCTGCACGGGATGGGCGCGAGACGGATCTCGGCCCTGGTCGAGAGCGATCATCCATGGGCAACGGATTTCTGGGACTCGCTCGGGGCGTCGGGTTACCGGCACGACGAGCGGATGCGCCGATACGTCAAGACACTCTAGGAACGAGGAGGACCGGCCGATGCGATTCCTGAAAATCCTCGGCGTGCTCGCTGTGGTCCTGGCCCTGGCGCTTCCGGCCGCGGCGCAGGACCGCATGAAGGCGGAGGAGGTGGTGGTCGCCTTCGCCGCCGAGCCGCGGACGCTCCTGCCGAACACCATCGTGGACTGGACCACCAACAACATGGTCGAGCACATGCACGACCGGCTGGTGGACCGGGATCCCAAGACCTACAAGCCCATCCCCATGCTCGCCACGTCGTGGAAGGTCGTGGACAACACGACGTGGGAGTTCTCGCTCCGCTCGGGCGTGAAGTTCCACAACGGCGAGCCCTTCGATGCCCAAAGCGTCAAGGCAACGATGGACTACATCAAGGACCCGGCCAACAAGACGCACTACGCCTCGCGCTGGAGCCTCGTGAAAGAGGTCCAGATCGTCGACCCCTCCACGGTGCGCTTCATCACCGAGAAACCCTGGCCGGGGCTGATCGACCGCATCTCGCTGGGCGACGTGCTGATGATGCCGCCCAAGGCGCTGAAGGCTGAAGGGCCGCAGGGGCTCCTCGCGAAGCCGGTCGGCACCGGACCATTCAAGTTCGCGGAGTGGGTGCGCGACGAGAAGCTGGTCGTCGTGCGCAACGACGACTACTGGAAGGGCAAGGCGGCGCTCAAGAAGGTGACGTTCCGCTTCATCCCGGAGTTCAGCGCCCGGCTCGCGGCGCTTCTTGCCGGCGAGATCGACATCATGAAGGACGTGCCGCCGCACGCCGTGGACCTCGTGGACAAGAGCGGCAAGGCCACCGTGCGCGCGACGGTCTCCTCGCGCATCAACTACCTGGCGCTGGTCACGCTGAAGCCCGGACCGATGCAGGACATCCGCGTGCGTCAGGCCATCAGCCACGCGATCAACGTGGACGAGCTGATCCAGCAAGTGCTGCGCGGCCGGGCGAGCAAGATGTGCGGCCCGCTGTCGCCCATCAACGTGGACTTCTCGCCCAAGGTCCAGTGCCTCAAGTACGACGTCAAGCACGCCCAGGTTCTGCTCAAGGCCGCCAACATCGACCCGGGCCGGCTCACGCTGACGCTCGACACGCCCTCCGGCCGCTACCCGCTCGACAAGGACATCTCGCAGGCCATCGCCTCCCAGCTGGGGCGCATCGGGATCACCGTCAACGTGGTCGTCAACGAGTGGGGCACGCACCTCGACAAGATCAAGAACCGCGCCACGGGCGACATGTTCTTCCTCGGCTGGGGGCCGGCACTCGACGCGCAGAACACGATCGAGCAGCTCTTCCAGGGCTCGATGACCTACTCCTCCTACGGCGGCAACAAGCTGCTCGAGGACAAGATCCAGACGGCCATCACCCTCGTCGACCCCAAGAAGCGGCTCGAGGCCTGGGCCGATATCCAGCAGATGGTCGCGCTCGAGGCCCCGTGGGTCTTCCTCTGGCAGCAGCACGACCTCTACGGCGTCGCCAACTGGGTTGACTGGCAGCCGCGCGCCGACGAGAAGGTCTGGATGTACGAGGCCAAGATCGCGAAGCGGTAAGGGAGCGACCATGCCCATCACGGTGCTGAAGAATGCGTTCCTGATCGACTGCACGGGCAAGGAGCCCGTGGACGGCGCCGCCGTCGTCGTCGAGGGCGAGCGCATCAAGGACGTCATCCGCTCGGGCCGTGTCGGGCCGCTCAAGGGCAAGGTCGAGACGCTCGACCTCAAGGGCCGGACCCTCATGCCCGGCCTGACGGACGCCCACGTCCACATGTGCGCCGTCGAGGGCAACATCGCCGAACAGCACCGCTACAACCCGCCGAGTCTGATCGGAGCTAAGACGCTCAGGCGCATCGAGCAGGCACTCATGCAGGGCTTCACCACCGTGCGTGACGCCGGCGGCGCCGACTACGGCTTCCGCGAGGCGGTCTCGAGCGGCCTCTACCCCGGACCGCGCATGCTGGTCTCGGGGCGCGTGCTGTCGCAGACGGGCGGCCACGGCGACAAGCGGCGGCGCGCAGAGTGGATCGAGCCCATCGACTGCTGCTACGGCATGATCGGCGTCATCGCCGACGGGCCCGACGAGGTCCGCAAGGCAGCGCGCGAGCAGCTGCGCCGCGACGTGGACCAGATCAAGATCATGGCCTCGGGCGGCGCCATGTCGCCCTCCGACGAGCTGGACACGACGCAGTACACCGTGGACGAGATGCGCGCCGCGGTCGAAGAGGCGCGCGCGGTCGGCAAGTACGTCCTCGCCCACGCGTACTCGGGTTCGGCCGTGCGCGCCGCGCTCCAGGCGGGTGTGCGCTGCATCGAGCACGGCAACCTGATCGACGAGGCCGGCGCCAGGGAGATCAAGAAGGCCGGCGCCTACCTCGTGCCGACCATGGTCACCTACGAGGCGATCTCGCGCGAAGGCAAGAGCTACGGCATCACCGAGCACCAGATCCAGAAGATCAACATGGCCCGCGAGAAGAGCGTCGAGGGGCTGACCCACGCCTACCGGGCGGGCTGCAAGATCGGCTCGGGCTCCGATCTGCTGGGCGACATGCAGGCCCAGCGCACGGTGGAGCTCGAGCTCAAGGGCCAGGTGATGAAGCCGATGGAGGTGCTGCTCTCGGCCACGCGCGTGAACGCCGAGATCTTCCGCATGGAGGACCAGATCGGCACGGTCGAGCCAGGGAAGTACGCCGACCTGATCGCGGTCAAGGGCAACCCGCTCAAGGACCTTCGCGTCTTCCAGAACCAGGACAACCTCCACCTGATCATGAAGGGCGGAAGCGCGTACAAGCAGACGTTGTGACGGCCGCCGCGGCGCTGCTGCTGGCCATCCTGATCTGGGCGTCCAACTCCATCATGGTCAAAGTGGTGCTGCGGGAGATCGATCCCCTCACGCTCACCTGGCTGCGCTTCCTGCTGGCCGCGCTCTTCTACGTCCCGTACGCCGCGGCGACCTGGCGGCGGGCGCCCCGCTACGCCCCGCGCGAGTGGGCGCTCGTCCTGGTCGCGGGCGTCGCGCTCGTGCCCGCGTTCAGCCTGACCCTGTACTGGGCGCTCATCTATACGACGGTCGCGAACACGGCGCTCGTGCGGATGACCGAGCCCGCCTGGGTGCTGCTGCTGGGCGCGCTGCTGCTGGGCGAGCGCGCAACCCGCCGCCAGGTGGCGGGCCTCGCGCTGGCGCTCACGGGTACGGCGGCCCTCGTGGTGCTCGGGCGCCAGCCGAGCGGCGGCGGCGAGCACGACGCCCTCGGCATCGGCTTCATGGTCGCCAACTCGCTGGCCTGGGTCGTCTACATCCTCTGCTTCAAGGACCTGCTGCGCCGCCACCGCGTGACGCAGGTGACCATCCACGCGGCGCTCGCCGGCACCGCCGCGCTCTTTTTCGTCACCGGCCCGTCGCACGCGATGACGGTCGCGCGCGAGGCCGCGGCCATGAGCCCGCTCGCCTGGGCGCTCGTCATCGCCATGGCCGTGGTCGTCACCATCGGCTCCAACCAGCTCTTCTCCTACGGCCTCCAGCGGGTGACGGCGGGCGCGGCCGCGACGTACTCCTACCTCACGCCCGTCCTGGCCGCCCTGTTCGCCTGGCTCTTCCTTGGCGAGCCCGTCACGGCCGCCGTCCTCGTCTGCGGCCTCGTCATCGCGGCGGGTGTCTATCTGGTGAACCGGGCCTGAGCCCGCCCCCAGCTCCTTCTTCAGTTCGTGGACGACCCCTCAGTCGCCCCCTTTGGTGATAATCGCATTGGCTCTTACCGCTGGAACGGCAGCGTGAACGTGAACGTCGAGCCTGCGCCGACCTGGCTCTTCACCCAGATCTTTCCGCCATGGAGTTCGATGAACTTCCGTGCGAGAGCCAGCCCGAGCCCGGTACCTTCCGCTTTCTTGTCCGCGGCGCCCACCTGCCGAAACTCCTCGAACACCGCCTCCTGGTCCTCCGGCGCGATGCCGACGCCGGTGTCGCGGACCGACACCTCGACAGCCCCGTCCCGCGGCGCGGCCCCGACCTCGATCCGGCCACCCTCGGGCGTGAACTTC
>DASYVT010000003.1 GCA_035936835.1 Candidatus Methylomirabilota bacterium
CTTCGCGGACCGCCGCGCGGCTGTCGCGCGCGACCTCGACCGGCACGCCGAGGGCGCCGCGCATCCGTAGGGCGAAGGCCTGGGCGCGGGCCGGGTCGCGCCCGACGACGGCGACCGACTCGACCGGCAGGATGGCGTTCAGACAGCGGAGCTGAAACTCGGCCTGGAATCCCGCGCCGAAGCAGGCGACGCGCCGGGAATCCGACCGCGCGAGATGCTTCGCGGCGACAGCCGAGGCCGCGCCCGTGCGGATGGCGGTGAGGAAGCCCGCCTCCATGAAGGCAAGCGGCGCGCCGGTCTCCGGATCACTGAGCAGGTATGAGGCGTGGAGCGTCGGGAGCCCGCGCTTGCGGTTGCCCTCGACGACGCTGACGAGCTTCGCGCCGAGCGCGTGGGCCTTGGGCAGCGCTGAGATCATGCCGAGGAACACCCCGCCCTTCGCCATGGGCAGGACGGCGCGGGGCAGGGCGGGGGCGCGGCCTGCCGCCGCCTCGCGGAATGCCGACTCGACAGCAATGATGACGGTCGCCGGCTCGAGCACGCGCTCGAGGTCGGCGCGCGTGAGGACGAGCATCAGGCGGCCGTCGCCGCCGCCCGCTTGATCATGCGCTTGATCGTTGCCTCGAGGACCAGCTCGCCGCGATGGTTCAGCACCTCGTGCTTGTAGGTGACGATGCCGCGGTCCGCCTTCTTGGTCTCGCGCTTGTCGGTGATCACCACGCGGACGTGCAGCGTGTCGCCCACCAGCACCGGCGACACGATCCTAATCTCGCTGCCGAGGTACGACATGCCGGTGCCGTGGATCAGCCCCGTCTGCATGACCAGCCCCTCGGAGAGGCAGAAGGTGAAGGCGCCGGGCGCCGGCTTG
Source organism: Candidatus Methylomirabilota bacterium (assembly GCA_035936835.1). Classification (NCBI taxonomy): domain Bacteria; phylum Methylomirabilota (SeqCode); species Candidatus Methylomirabilota bacterium. The sequence continues at coordinate 869 of DASYVT010000003.1, forward strand.
CCCTTGAACACGGAGGCCGTCGCGACGTACTCCATGTCGTAAAAGAGCGGCTCGTTGAAGCCGCAGAGGTTGACGAAGGCGCAGATGTCGGCCTCCGTCACCGTCCGCCCCAACGTGTCGTATGCCGCCCCGATCTCATGCTGCTCGTACGTCAGCCCCTGCGTGATCATTGGTCTCAGGCCTCCCCCAAGTATGCCCTGCGGACTTCGGGATTGTCGGCGAGGTCGCGGGCGGAGCCCTCGAGGACCAGGTTGCCGGTCTCGAGGACGTAGCCGCGGCCGGCGATCGAGAGCGCCATGGCCGCGTTCTGCTCGACGAGCAGGATGGTCACGCCCTGCCGGTTGATGGTCTGCACGGTCTCGAAGATCTGCTCGACGAGGACGGGCGCGAGCCCCATGGAGGGTTCATCGAGTAGCAGGAGTCTGGGCTTGGCCATGAGGGCGCGGCCGATGGCCAGCATCTGCTGCTCGCCGCCGGAGAGCGTGCCCGCGACCTGGGTGCGCCGCTCCTTGAGCCGCGGGAAGGTCGAAAAGACCCTGTCGATGTCCTCCGGTACGCCGGGATCGGAGCGCGTGAAGGCGCCCATCTCGAGGTTCTCCAGCACGCTCAAGCGGTTGAAGATGCGCCGGCCTTCGGGCACGTGGGTGATGCCGCGGCGCACGATGGCGTGCGAGGCCACGCCGACGAGCGAGCCGCCCTCGAAGACGACGTCTCCCTGGCGCGCGGCGAGGAGCCCTGAGATGGCCCGGAGCGTGGTCGTCTTGCCCGCGCCGTTGTTGCCGAGGAGGGCGACGACCTCGCCTTCCGCCACGCCGAAGGACACGCCCTTGAGCGCCCGGATCTCGCCGTAGGACACGTGGAGGTCCCGCACCTCAAGCACTGCCGGCCTCCGCCCGCGGCGTCCACTTCCGCCGGCCGAGGTAGGCTTCGATCACGCGCGGGTCCTTCTGGACTTCGGCGGCGCGCCCCTCGGCGATCTTCTCGCCGTAGTCGAGCACCGTGACGTG
>DASYVT010000004.1 GCA_035936835.1 Candidatus Methylomirabilota bacterium
TTCGCGAACCCCGGCGACGGCGTGCTCATGCAGCTGCCCGTCTACCCGCCCATCTTGCGGCTGCCCGACAACGTGGGGATGTCGAGGGACGGCGCCGACCTCACGCGCGGCGCCGACGGGCGCTACATCGTCGACTTCGACACCTTCGAGCAGGCTATTACGCCGCGCACGCGCATGTTCCTCCTCTGCAACCCCCACAACCCGGTCGGCCACGTGTTCACACGCGAAGAGCTGTCGCGGATGGCGGAGGTCTGTCTCCGGCGCGGCCTCGTCATCTGCGCCGACGAGATCCACGGCGATCTTGTCTACAGCGGCCACGGCCATGTGCCGATCGCGTCACTCGATCCCGACATCGAGGCGCGCACCATCACGCTCATGGCGCCGAGCAAGACCTACAACCTGGCAGGTCTCAGGTGCGCGCTGGCCGTGATCCCGAACCAGACGCTGAGGGAGAAGTTCGTGGCGTCGCGGCTGGACATGGTCCAGACGCCGAACATCCTCGGCTACACGGCAATGCTCGCGGCGTACCGGGACGGGCAGCCCTGGCTGGACGAGCTTCTGCGCTACCTCGAAGCCAATCGGGACTTCCTCGTGAAGCACGTCCGGACCAACTTCCCGGGGATCGAGGTGGGCGTGCCCGAGGCCACGTATCTCGCGTGGCTGGACTGCCGCCAAGCGCGCATCCCGAACAACGACCCGTTCACATTCTTCCTCGAGACAGGCCGGGTGGCCTTCAATGACGGGGCGACATTCGGGCGCGGGGGGCAGGGATTCGTGCGTCTCAACTTCGGCTGCCCGCGCCAGCTGCTCATCCAGGGGCTCGAGCGCATCGGCCGGGCCCTCGGCCGCCTCCCGCACGGCGGGCCGTAGTCCGCGGTCAACAGAGCGCTAGGGGGCCCGGTGCTCCCTCAGGAAGGCCCCGACGGCGGCGTTGTACTCATCGGGGACGATGCTGGGGGCCAGGTGGCCTCCCGTGCCGAGCACGAGGAGCTTGGCGCCGGGGATCTTGCCTGCCAGCTCGTCGGAATAGAAGCGCGGGGTCAGCATGTCGTCGGCCGCCACCACCACCATGGTCGGAGCGCCGATCTCGCCCAGGCGATCCCGGCGGTCGAAGCGCACGATGGCGTCGATGCGGCTCGCCATCACCTCAACGGGCGCCTGCGCGGCGGCCTGCCGGCGGTGCTGCTCGGCAAGCTGGGCGTCGTTGGCGCTGACCCACCAGCCCGGCGCCACGAAGAGCGCCGAGGCGCGCAGATAGCTTTCCACGCCGCACTCGAGCAGCACCTGCTTGCGCGCCTCGAAGCAGCGGCGGAAGAACGGATCGTGCCCCGCCCACGTGGCGGAGAGCACCAGGCTCAGGATCCGGTCAGGGTGGTCCTGCGCCAGGACCTGTCCCATGGCGCCGCCCGTCGAATGCCCCACGTAGTGCGCGGCGTCGATGCCGAGCCGGTCCATGAGGCGCAGGACGTCGCCCGCCATCTGCTCGACGGAGTACTCGATCCGCGAGTGCGTGCTCTGCCCGGCGCCGCGGTGGTCGTGGGTGATGACGCGGAAGTCCCGCGCGAAGTCGGCAACCTGGGGCGCCCAGAAGGACCCGAGCCCCGACAGCCCCAGCACGAGGAGCAGCGGCGGGCCGCTCCCCTGCTCGTCGTAGTGGATCTCGGCGTCGCCGATCGAGACGCGCGGCACTAGCGCACCGTGTCGTTCATGCCACCGTGTCGTTCATACCAAGGCCGCGCTCGATCGCCACCACGTCCGTCGGCCGCTCGAAGGGCGCGGGGGGCGCCTGGCCCGCCGCGCGCGGCCGCCCGATCGCCTCGAAGAACTTCTCGAGCCCGGGCGGGGTCACGACCCAGAGCATCACGAGGTCCTCTGCCCCCTCGTTGATGATCTCGTGCTTGACGTCGTAGCCGAGGAAGCACGCAGTGCCGGGCACGAGCGCGTGCGTGGCGCCGTCCACGACCACGCTGCCGCGCCCGCGGAAGCAGATCTGCAGCTCCACCTGCTCGCCGTGCGAGTGCTCCCGGATGCGCCCGCCGGGCGCGATGCTCTGAAAGCCCAAGGAGAGACCGTCGAAACCGGTGCTGCCGGGGAAGAGCACGGGATCGGCGTGACCGTTGGCGGGGACGGGCTGCCAGTACGACGGGCCCTGGCCCGGCTGGACAACGACGGCACGGCCTCGAATCGAGTCGGGTGAGGTCATGAGCCCCCCAAGCCTACACAAGATCTCCCGGCTGCGGTAGCGGAGTTCGCGCTACGCTCGGCCAGTCCTTCCGTCCCGTCGCTAATCGGCCCGGCTACAGGGAGACGTGAGCATGCGGTGGAGCGCGACCGTGCTGGTCCTTGCCCTAGCGACTGGCCTCGTCCCGGCGGCGGCGCCCGCGGCTGAGTGCGCGGCGCCCAAGGCCGTCGTGACCACCGCGGTCGGCATGAAGTTCTGCGCGGATCCCGCCTTCGACGCCGCCATCGCGACCCTGGTCCAGCGCGCCCGCCAGGACGCCCGCGCGCAGCGGCGGGCCGGCAAGCTCATCGTCTACGCGAGCACGCCGATCAGCCCGCGAGGCGGCGGGCATGTCGAGACCAACCTGGAGATCGCCGCGTCGGTCAAGAGCAGGCTCGAGAAGGAGTACGGCGGCGCGGTGTGGGTGCTGGACCCTGGCCGGTACCAGATGCCCGACGTCGGCGGCAAAACTCCGGGCGGCGCGGACTACATGGTGGTGTGGACGGCCGTGCTCGCTGGGGAGGACGGTATGGGCCGCGACTTCGACATGGTCCACTTCACCGGCCCGAACGACATGCGCGCATTCTTTGGCTGCCTGCGCGAGGACGTCACCGGGTGCATCGACCGCTGGCTCACCGCCCGCGCGGGCGGTGACGGAAAGCTGCGCGCGGGCATCGCCGCGGACTCCGCGCGCCGACAGGCCTTCCTCCGCTACTACGCGCTCAGGGCCTCGAGCGCGTATTCGAGCGGCGCCCACGACGAGTGGAACATCTTCGTCAGGATCAACCGCAGACGCCCGCTGGGCGAGCAGGTCGCCGTGTTCTTCAACGGGCGCCCCGCCTCGCCGCCGGAGATGGAAACGGAGGTCTCACCCGGTTACGAGCACCGCTGATCTCCGCGGCCCGCCAGTCCTCAACGCGCAGCGCCCATCGCACGTGGTCGGCCCAGCGGCCGGCGATCTTCAGATACCCGGGCGAGTATCCCTCGCGGCGAAAGCCCGCGCGCTTGACCAGGGCAATCGAGGCGCGGTTCTCAGGCAGGATGTTGGCCTCGAGGCGGTGCAGCCGGAGGGTCCGGAACGCGTGAGCGAGCGCGAGCTGGAGCGCTTCGGTCATATAGCCCTGCCGCGCGTAGGGGGCACCGATCCAGTAGCCGAGAAACGCGCTCTGCGAGGGGCCGCGCACGATCTCGTTGAGGTTGACGGCGCCCAGCAGCGCCCCGTCCGTCGTGCGGCAGATCAGGAGCTTCTCGTGACGACCGCCGCGGCTGCTCCTGAGCCACGCGGCGAACTGCTCCGCCGCCGTGCGTCCCCGCGGGGGAACCGGCTCCCAGCGCAGCAGGAAGGCGGCGCTCCGGTGCCGCAGAGCGAGGTACGCCTCCCGATCGCGGCCGGTCGGCCTCCTCAGAAAGACGCGGTCACCCACGGCCGCGCCGCGTTCATCGGGACGCCCCGAGCGCGGTCTCGACACCATCGGCCCCCTTCCCGGAACACGTGATGGCGCACACGATCGAGGGCCAGGCTGGATGCGGGAAAGCATGGAGCCGGGGGCGGGAGTTGAACCCGCGACCTACTGATTACGAATCAGTTGCTCTGCCACTGAGCTACCCCGGCGTGCCCTGGTAACATCTTCGGGCGGCACAGGCGAGTATAGCAAAACCCTACTCGCGCACCAGCGCCTCGATCTCGTCGAGGTGCCCGCCGAAGCCGAGAAACACGCGCTCGTCGATCACGATCGCGGGGACCGCGAGCCGACCCGCCAGGCGGAATACCTCGGCACTGGCGTCCGGGTCGCGCCCGACATCGCGCACGTCCACGGCCGCGCCGCGCGACTGGAAGAACGCCAGCGCGGCTTCGCCGTCGGCATTGCCCTCCATGGTGAACAGCAGCACCTTTTTCACGGCGCCCCAACGATACCACCGCGCGCCCGCGTGCGGGTGGGCCGCGCTTGACCAGCCACAGCGGCTCTGCTAGCATCCGCCGCTGCGTATGGCCATGGCATTCCCTCTCTCATGACTCGCGCGGATCTCATCGCGTCGATGGCGGCCGAGAGCGGCTGGACCAAGGCCGCCTCGGACCGGGCGCTGCGCGCGCTTCTCGCGTCGATCCGCACCTCGCTCAAGCGCGGGCAGCCCGTGACCCTGGTGGGCTTCGGCACGTTCTCCGTCGGCCGTCGCAAGGCGCGCAAGGGCAAGAACCCGCGCACGGGCAAGCCCATGAACGTGGCGGGCGGACACACACCCAGGTTCAAGCCCTCTCCCGAGCTCAAGCGGGCTATCCGCTAGGCTTTTTGCTTGGCCGGATCCCCCGGCTCCCGTACAATTACACTCAGTGCGCCTCCTCGTCGTGATTTCCTCTGCGGCCCTGCTCACCGCAGCCCCGGCCTGGGCCCAGGGTGACCGGCCTATGCACCTGAGCGCGGAGTCCGCCCTCCTGCTCGCTCCCGACGGTACGGTGCTCTTCGCCAAGAACGCATCAGAAGACCATGCGCCGGCGAGCCTGGTGAAGCTCATGACGCTCTACCTCGCCTGCGAGGATCTCGAGGCGGGGCGCGCGAAGTGGGACGAGCCCGTGACCATCAGCCGGCGCGCCGCCGAGACCCCGCGCTATCGCATGGGACTCCGCGCCGGCGAGGATGTGCCCTTCCGCACGCTGCTCGAAGGCGTGGCCATCGGTTCGGCCAATGACGCCGCGACGGCGGTGGCCGAGCACCTCGGCGTCACCGAGGAGGCCTTTGTCGAGCGCATGAACGCCAAGGCGGCCGAACTGGGCCTCGCCTCCACGCATTTCGCCAACGCGCACGGCCTGCCCGACCCCGGCCAGCGCAGCACGGCGCAGGACATGGCGCGGCTGATCGGCCACGTCGTCCAGGACTACCCGGCTTCGCGACCGCTCCTGGGCGGCGCCAGCTTCGTCTACCGCGGCCGGGTCCACAGCCGGCGCATCCCTCTCTTTCAGGAACCGGGCGGCGTGCAGGCGCTCAAGACGGGCTTCACGCGCGAGGCGGGCTACAACCTCGCCATCGCGGCGTGGCGGGCGGGCCAGCGTTTTCTCCTGATCGTGCTGGGCTCGCAAACGCGCAGCCTGTCCTTTCGCGACGCCCAGCAGCTCCTGCGCTACGGCTTCGCCGAGACCGGCATCGAATCCGCCGAGGAGCCGCGTCGGCCCGCGCCGCCGACGCCGACGCGTCGGCCGACGGACCGACGGCGGCACGCCGCCGTGGCGGTCGGCCACCCCGTCCCGTCCCCAGACTACTAGCCCGCGGGCTGTGGCAAGGAGATCCCCCGTGGCCAGACCCAAGGCCTTCGTTTTCGACGCCTACGGCACGCTCTTCGACGTCCACTCGGTGGTCGAGGCCGGGCGCGGCGTGACCGGCGATCCGCAAGCGCTCTCGACGCTCTGGCGACAGAAGCAGCTCGAGTACACGTGGCTCCGGGCGCTCATGGGGCGCTACGAGGACTTCTGGGCTGTGACAGAAGCCGCGCTGCGCTGGGCGCTCGGGCGCCTCGGCATACGGGCCGGCGAGACTGAGATCGCCCGGCTGATGGAGGCGTATCTCTCGCTTGCGACCTTCCCCGAGGTCCCGGACGCGCTGGCCGCGATGGCGGGCACGCCCCTCGGCATTCTCTCGAACGGGTCGCCCAAGATGCTGGCCGCGGCGGTTCGCTCGAGCGGCCTCGAAGGCCGGCTCGCCCACGTCCTGTCGGTTGACGCCGTCAGGACCTACAAGCCGTCGCCGGCCGTCTACGAGCTGGGGACGCGGGCGTTCGGGCTTCCGGCGGCGGACATCCTCTTCGTGTCGTCCAACGGCTGGGACGTCGCGGGCGCCAAGGCCTTCGGCTACCGCGTCTGCTGGTGCAACCGCCTGGGGGCGCCGCGGGAGAACCTCGGCGTCACGCCCGATCTCGAGGTGCCGCGCCTCGACGAGATCCTGCCGGCGCTAGCCTAGCTCGCAGGCTGCTCAAAAGGGTCCAGATGCGAGGCGGCGCCCGAGGGCCGCACGCGAGGCGTAGTCGCTCTACGTTGAGCGTGCGGCCGAGGGCGCCAACGAAGCAGATGGGCCCTTTTCAGCAGCCTGCTAGGCGAGAAACTCGTTCGGCTTGTCGAAGACGCCGAGGACGATGCAACCGTCGGGGCTCCACGCGTCGTGGACCGAGCCGGCCCGCCGCCACACGTAGTTGCCGGCCGTGCAGGCGCCGTCTTCGTCTACGAGCGTGCCCTCGAGGACAAAGCTCTGTTCGATGCCGACGTGGCGGTGGCTGGGCAGCCGCGCGCCGGGCTCCATCCTGGTCAGGCTCGTCATCCGCCCAGAGGGGTCCTCGTAGAGCTTCTTCGTGTACACGCCCGGAAAGCGCGTTGGCTCCCACTCGATCTTTGAGACGTCCATGTAGGTGGACCGCGGGGTCTCTTTGAGGATCATCTCAGCGTCCCTCCCGGCGCGGGCACACGAGCCGCCGGCGCCGCCGCGTAGGGTTCATCGCTCGGGCCACGGGCCGGCCTTCGCATTCGGTTATCCGCAAGGGGTGGCCCGCACCGGAGCCAGTGTGGTCGGGGGCGGAGGGTAAGTCAAGAAGACCGGAGCGTCCTGGAGGCGCCGGGCAGGCTCAGGACGATCCGGCCGAGTCGCAGCGGGTCTACTTCTTGGCGAGTTTCCTCCGCTTCACGTACGCCCAGATCTTCTTCGTCATCTCGGAGGGGCCGATAGGCGCCCCGCCCATTACCGACTCCATGCTGTCCGTGCATCCCTTGAAGTTGATCGAGTAGCCGCCAAACGGCTTTTTCTTCACCATGCGCTCTGTCCTCCCTCGAGTGGGTTTGGGATTCGCCGCCCGGCGCCTCCCGAATAGGGCTGAGGGTATTATCGCCAAGCTACGAGGGAGCGCAAGTGAAAAATACAACCCCTAGGGGGGGCCCTACGAGGGGATGACTACCGGGTGGGGGTATACCCCCGGGGGGTGTCCTGGACGGCTACCGCCGCCCCGAGAAGGTTGGCATCACATCTCTGGCGAACCAGGCGAGCTGTTCCTTGAATTCCTTGGGCGGCATGCCTTCGGCCCAGTGGATCATCATGTGCTCGAGCCCGGGATATCGCGCCTCGAACTCGCGAATCTGCTCGATCACGAGCGCGGGCGGCCCGCAGAGCCAGGCCTTCTGCGCCACGCCCTCGCGAATACTCGGCACGCGCGCGGGCGCGCCCGGCACGCCCCACGAGCGGCCCTCCTCGTCCGCGTAGCGCACGAAGCCGAAGGGCGCGAACCACTTGTAACGCTCGTCGTGATAGGGCTCGACGCGCGCGACCGCCGCCTCAACCGTCTCGGCCAGGTAGAGGCCCACGCCCCAGCAGATGTCCTGACCGAGCGCCAGCTTCCGGCCGGCCTTGGCCGCTTCGGACTGGTAGGCGCGCACGACCTGGTCGAAGATGCGCTCGCCGTTGAGCGTGACCATGCCCTTGATGCCGCGCTGGGCGATGTAGGGCAGCGTCTTGCCGCTGGCGATCGGCTGCCAGATCTCGACCGGCAAGTGGATGGGGCGCGGCACGACGGTGATGTCGGTCAGCTGGTAACCGCGATACTCCACGGGCGCGGGGATCGTGTAGTGCTTGCCCTTGAATGCCCAGGACTCCTCGTTGAAGCATTTGAGGAGCACCTCCATCTGCTCCTCGAAAAGCTCCTGGTTCGCCTTGTTGTCGAGCATGGGCGCGCCGAAGGTCTCGACCTCGCGCGTGTGGTAACCGCGGCCAACGCCCATGATCACGCGCCCGCCCGTCATGATGTCGGCCTGGGCGTAGTCCTCCGCGAGCCGGATCGGGTGCCACATCGGCAGCACGTTGAAGGCGCAGCCGAACTTGAGCCGCCGGGTCTGCGTGGCGAGCCAGGTGCCGAGCAGGATCAGGTTCGGGAAGACCTCGTAACCCTCGCGCTGGAAGTGGTGCTCGGCCGTCCAGAGCGCGTAGTAGCCCAGCTCGTCCATGTGCTGGGCGACTTCCTTCGCCGTCTGGAAGGCCTCGGCCAGCCGCTCGTTGGAATAGCGGCGCTCGTTGGCCGGCGTACCGTGCAGCCCGACGTTGTCGAGCTCGATCTGGCCGACATACAGGACCGAGAACTTCGTGATCATTTCGCCCTCCAGCCCCCGTCCACGACGAGGCTGTGGCCGGTGATGTATCCCGCCTCGTCCGACGCCAAGTATCGCACCGCCGAGGCGATCTCCTCGACGGTGCCGCGGCGCCCCGTCGGCACCACCGCGCGAACCTGCTCGTCGTTCACCGCGATGCCGCGACCGCTCATGTCCGGGATGTCGGGGCCGAGGATCTGCTGGGAGTGCTGGCGCAGGTTGGTCAGGATAGGCCCCGGGCACACCGCGTTGATGGTGATGCCGCGGGACGAGTACGTGACGGCCATCTGGCGGGTGAGACCCACCACGCCGTGCTTGGCGGCGACGTAGGCCGCGCCGCCGCCGGTGCCGTTGAGGCCCGCGACCGAGGCCATGTTGACGATGCGCCCCCGGCCGCGCGGCAGCATCTCGGCAAGCGCGCGCTTGCAGCCGAAGAACACGCCGGTGAGGTCGATGTCGATCACGCGGCGCCAGACGGCTTCGTCCATCTCGTCGACGTTGAAGTAGCCGTCGAGGACACCCGCGTTGTTGACCATGATCTCGAGCGGGCCGAGCGCCTGGACCGCCCCGCCGACGGCGCGGTCCACGTCGGCCGCCTTGCTCGTGTCGGCCTGGAAGGCCTTGGCCTTGCCGCCCGCCTTGGCGATGAGCGCCACCGTCTCCTCGGCCGAGGCCCCGTCGAGGTCCACCGCCCCGATGGCGGCGCCCACCTCCGCCAGCGCCCGCGCGATCGCGCGGCCCAGCCCCGAGCCTGCCCCCGTCACCACCGCCGTTCTGTCTTTCAGAATCATCGTAGTTCTCACTCCCCTCACCCTGCCTCTCCCCAGCGGGGAGAGGAGAAGTTGTGCGCCCCCTCCGCTCCTCCCTCTCCCTCAGTGAGGGAGAGGGCAGGGTGAGGGTGCGGTCATCAGATGGCCAAGGCGTAGCCGTCGCGTCGCGGATCGGCGCCGGCCATCCACGCCCCGGACTCGGGGTCGCGCGCTATCCCCTGGCCGCCGCCGACGACCCAGGACCAGTCGTCGAGCACGTTGATGACGTGCCCGCGCTTGCGAAGATCTTCGCGCGTAGATTCCGGAATGCGTGATTCGGCGTCGACGAGCCGGTCGCGGTAGACGCGCACGCGCGGCTGCTCGATCGCCTCCTGGATGTTGAAGCCGAACTCGAGGAGATTGAGCAGCATCTGGGGCTGGGTCTGGAGGATGCCGTAGGAGCCCGGCGTGCCGACACTGAACGCGAAGGCGCCGTCCTTGAAGACCTGGGTCGGCGACATCATGGTGCCGGCCTTGCGTCCCGGCTTCACCACGTTCGGCGAGGCGGGGTCGAGGTCCATCCACTTGAGGATGTTGTTCAGGACCAGGCCCGTGCCCGGCACGGCGAAGCCGGAGCCGAAGGGAACGCCGAGCGTCTGCGTGACAGAGACGACCGTGCCGTCCGCATCCGCGCAGGCGAAGTGCGTCGTCTGCTCGTTGGCGAACTTGGCCGGATGCCCCTCCGCGATCTGTCCCTCCAGCTTCTCCCGGTTGTGCCGCTCGCCTTCGCTCACGGCCGCCTTTGCCCCGTCGATGCGCGCCCGCTGGGAGGCGGCATAGGCCTTCGACAGCAGCCCCTTGATGGGCGTCTCGCCCGAATACGCGTACGCGAGGCGGTCGGCCGAGCCCAGCTTGATGGCCTCGATCAGGTGGTGGAGGTAGTTCGCGGAGTTGTGGCCCCAGCCGGCGACGTCGTAGCCCTCGAGGATGTTGAACGTCTCGAGCATCTGGAAGGCGGAGAACGGCGGCGGCACCGAGAAGAGCTCCGCGCCGCGGTACGTGATACGCAGAGGCGCCCGCCACTCAACCTTGAACGCCGCGAGGTCAGCCTCGGTGAGCCAGCCGCCCGCCTCGGTCACCGCGCGCGCTATGACGCGCGCGATGGGCCCGCGGTAGAAAGCCTCTGCCCCGCCCTCGACGACCTGGCGCAACGTCCCTGCTAGCTCCTTGTAGGTCGCGACCTTGCCGGGGCGCGGACCGCCGTTGCCCAAATAGAGCCGCTGCGCCTCGGCCGAGCGGCCGAGCTGCGGACGCGCCTGCTCGATGAAACGGCTGCTCATCCACGTCAGCGGCACGCCGCCCTCGGCCCACTCGATGGCCGGGGCGAAGACCTTCGCGCGCGGCATGCTGCCGAAGCGCTCGAGCGCCGCGAGCCAGCCGCCGAGGTTGCCCGGCGTCGCGCACGACTTGGGACCACCCGCCAGGTCGTCCTCGACGATCCCCGCCGGGCCGGCCGCCGCCGGTGCCAAGCCGATGAAGTCGAGCACGTGGCGCTCGCTGCCGCCGCGGCGGGAGACGAACATCAGCCCTATTCCTGCGGCGCTCGACATGAACGGCTCGACCACGTTGAGCGTGGACCCGACGGCGACGGCGGCGTCCACGGCGTTGCCGCCGTCGAGGAGCATACGGATCCCCGCCATGGACGCGAGCGGGTGGGCCGAGGCGACGGCGCCCCTCCGACCCATGACGGCGGGGCGATACGCGTGACGATGAGGGGGCATGGATCCTCCGGACGCGACTGATCGCGCTCTAAGACGAGAGGAACTTCACGGCGGCGTCCGCCACCGCGTCGGGGGACTCGAGGTGGAGCATGTGACCGCCCGGAAGCGAGCGGACCGCGGCGGCGCGAATGAGCCGCGCGAACTCCTCCGCGTACGCTGGCGGGTTGGCGCGGTCGGCCTCGCCCCACAGGATGAGCGTCGGCGCCGACAGGCGATGCAGCCGCTTCTTGAGCCCCTTGTCGGGGATGGGCCAGACGAACTTGCCCATGGCCGAGAGCCGCTGGATCTGCTCGATCTGCGCCGCCATGTTCTCCTCTTCCGTCTGGGGCAGCGCCGCCCACTCCCGCGCGGCAGGCGCGTCGGGATCCTTCCACAGGACGGCGCGCAGCTCGGCCGCGGGCAGGATCACGACGTCGGCGACCGGCTTGGCGTCGAGCCAGAGCCCGAGCGGCGAGATGAGCACGACCTTCTTCGCGCGTCCGTGGCAGATCGAGGCGAGCTCGGCCGCGGCCATCCCGCCGAAGAAGTGGCCGGCGAGATGCGCCGACGCGATGCCGAGGGCGCCCATGAGCTCGTCGTAGGCGAGCGCCAGGTCCACCACGTCGTCCACGGCTTCGACGCCCTCCGACCCCTGGACGCCGGGGTGAAAGGGCGCGTGGACGGTGAAGCGCTGTGCCAGCCTGTCGAGGAACGGCGGCCAGGCGCTCCGGTCGTGGAAGGAGTGGAACCAGACGAGGTCGGGCCCGCTGCCGGCCGTGAGGACGCGGAAGCGGACCGCGCCGCTGCGGATCGGGACGACCTGCTCGCGCGGCGTCATGCGACGTCTCCGTTGCCGGCCCCCGAAGGCCACCAATGGTCCTCGTAGCCCTTCCAGGTATCGCGCATGTACGGCAGGACTTCCTTGCCGAAGAGCTCGGTGTTCTTGAACACGAGCTCCTTGGGCATGCTGCCGATCTGCAGCAGCACCATGAGGTGGCCGACGCGGAGCTTCTGGACGCAGTCCGCGAGCTGCTCGCGCACGGTCGCCGGGTTGCCCGCGATGATATAGCCCTCGTCGACGTACTTCTTCCAGTCGAGCGACTGCCGGATCTTCCGCGCCTGGTCGCCGACCTGCGGCCGGACGCCCGCCTGCATCGTCTTGAGCGTCCGGTAGCCGGGCGCCTCGGCGAAGCCTTCCCACACGTGCAGGCACCGCTGGTAGAAGTAGTGGACGTGCTCGAAGTACTCGCGCTCGGCGGACGCGTCGGTCTCGGACACGCAGACGAGCTGCAAGAACCCGGCGCGGTAGGGATTGTCGTCCACGCCCAGCCGCTCGAGGGCCTGCCAGAAGCCGTCCATCGTCGCCTTGCCGCGCTTGTAGCCGTAGTAGGAGAGGTAGCAGTAGACGTAGTTGAGCCGCGCCGTCCACTCCCACGTCTCCACGCTTCCGCCGCCCGGGATCCACACCGGCGGGTGCGGCTGCTGGAGCGGCCGCGGCCAGATGTTGACGTAGCGGAGCTGCGTGTATTTCCCGTTGAACGCGAAGGTCTCAGGCCGGGTCCACGCCTGCATGACGAGATCGTGCGCCTCGTAGTAGCGGTCGCGGAGCGTCGCCGGGTTGACGCCGTAGCCGAAGTTGGTGTCCATGGACGTCCCGACGGGGAAGCCCGCCACGAGCCGCCCGCCCGAGAGCGTGTCGAGCATGGCGAACTCCTCGGCGACGCGCACGGGCGGGTTGTAGAGCGCGAGACTGTTGCCCAGCACCACGAGCGCCGCCTTGGACGTCCGCCGGCTGAGCGCCGCGGCCATGAGGTTGGGCGACGGCATGAGCCCGTAGGCGTTCTGGTGGTGCTCGTTGACGCAGATGCCGTCGAACCCGCACCGCTCGGCGTGCTCGAGCTCGTCCAGGTACTCGTTGTAGAGACCGTGGACCTTGCGCCCGTCGTAGAGCGACTGCGGCACGTCCACCCAGACCGAGCGGTAGTCGTTCTCGAAGTTCTCCGGCAGGAACCGGTACGGCATCAGGTGGAACCAGCAGGTCTTCATCCGCGCAATGGTAGGATGGTGGCCGTTCGGACGCAAGTCGCGTCACCGCACCCGGCAGGAGGTCTCGATCCGTGCAAGCCGTCTACGACACCATCGGGACAGGCTACGCCGCGAAGCGGCGGGCCGACCCGCGAATCGCGCGCGCCATAGGCAAAGCGCTGGGCGATGCCGCGAGCGTGGTCAATCTGGGCGCCGGCGCGGGCTCCTACGAGCCGCCCGACCTCCCGGTGGTGGCCGTCGAGCCCTCGTGGGAGATGATCGGCCAGCGGCCCAGGGGCTCTACTCCCGTCGTCCAGGCCGTCGCCGAGCGTCTTCCCTTCCCCGACGGCGCCTTCGACGCGGCGCTGGCAGTGCTGACCGTGCACCACTGGAGCGACCGCCGCGCCGGGCTCGCCGAGCTCGCCCGCGTCGCGGGTCGGGCGGTCATCGTCACCTGGGACCCCGCGTGCCGCGAGAGCTTCTGGCTCACGACCGACTACCTGCCCGAGATCGTCGAGCTCGACGTGCCGCGCTTCCCGACACTCGCCGAGCTGGCGGGCTGCCTCGGAGGACGGATCGAGACGCAGATGCTGCCCGTGCCCCACGACTGCGTGGACGGCTTTCTCGGGGCCTTCTGGCGGAGGCCCGACGCCTATCTCGACCCTGCGGTTCGCGGCGCGATGTCCTGCTTCGCAGAGCTTCCGGCCGGGCGCGTCGACGCGGGGCTCACGCGCCTCGCCGAGGATCTGAACGCAGGGCGCTGGACGGCCAGGTACGGGCATGTGCAAGACCAGGACAGCGCCGATCTCGGCTACCGATTGGTCGTCGCCGATCTCGGCGCGCCGGATGGGAGGCGGCGCTGACTCCCGCACTCGCCGAGGCTCTCAACCGCGCGCGCTACATCTACCTGACGACCTACAGCCAGGCGGGCAAGCCCGGCATGGTTCCGACCTGGTGCTGGCTCCACGACGATGCGCTGTACTTCACGACCCAGCGCGCGAGCCTCAAGGCGAGGCGCATCAGGAACGGTGGGCGCGTCACCGTCAATGTCGGCACGAAGGACGGCCCCGTATTCGAGGGGCACGCGGAGTGGGTGGACGACAGGCCCGACCTGGAAGGGGCCATCCTGGCGGCGTATCGGCGCAAGTACTGGATCCTCGTGCCGCTGTGGATGGGCCGCTACATCCGCAAAGGTCTCCGGGCGAAGACCAGCGTCCTCATCCGCATCCTGACCTCTCTGCCAATTTGACTGAGACAGTGACGCACTTGGGCAGTTTAGTGAGGAGGCCGAGCAAGGACCGGAAGCCGATGCGCACCGTGGAGGGGGCCCTCGGTGGGCCGGCGATCGAGGCCGTGGCGAAGGTGACGCGGCGGCGAGTACCCGGCCCTCCGACTTGCCCACGAGGGCACCTTCGCGTAGCCTGCCCTCGATCGCTGCGCAGTCGTTACGCCTGTGAGAGGCAAGGAGAGGCCGATGCGTCGGGGGGCAAAGCCCGGGAAGGCGAAGGTCAAAGCCAGGCTCCCTGTCGCCCGCAAGGCGCCGAAGAAGGAAGCTTCCGGGCGCCGCGAGATCGAGAAGCGCCTGGCGGAGAGCGTGGAGCGGGAGAAGGCGACAGGCGAGCTCCTGCAAGAGAAGACTCGCGCGCTGACCGAGGCGCTCGAACAGCAGACGGCTACGAGCGAAATCCTCCACGTGATCTCCAACTCTCCGACGGATGTCCGATCTGTTCTGGACGCAGTGGCGGAGAGTGCCGCGCGCCTCTGCGATTCGCTGGATAGCGGCATCTTCCGGGTCGATGGGAATATGGTCCGCCTGGTCGCCCACAAGGGACCGATCCCCGCGGCAGGCCGCGCAACCCCGCCCGACTCTCCGCTCGTCCGGGGGACGGTGAACGGACGCGCGATCATGGAACGGCGGACGATCCAGGTCGCCGACCTGCAGGCCGAGACTCAGGAGTTTCCGGAGGGAAGCGCCCGTGCGCGCCAGATCGGCTGGCGAACCCAGTTGAGCGTCCCACTTCTGAGAGAAGGCACGGTGATCGGCGTGATCAGCCTACGTCGCACCGCGGTCCGGCCTTTCACCGACACGCAGATCTCACTCCTCCAGACCTTCGCCGACCAGGCCGTCATCGCGATCGAGAACGTGCGCCTGTTCACCGAGCTGCAGGCGAGCAACCGCGAGCTGACCACGGCGCTGGACCAGCAGACCGCCACCAGCGACATCCTGCGTGTCATCAGCCAGTCGCAGACGGATGTCCAGCCGGTCTTCGACGCGATCGTGGCCAGCGCCGTCCGCTTGCTACGGGCGTACACGGGCGTACTGACCCGGCTCGAGGGTGATCAGATCGTGCTCGCCGCGCTCACGAGTACCGACGACGCGGCCGCCGCCGCCCACAGGGCGCTCTTCCCACGGTCGCGCCAATCCGTGGGGGCGCTCGCCCAGGCCATTCGCGATCGGGCGCCGCTCAATATCGGCAACGCACACACCGATCCCCGAATCTCCGAAGCCGGGCGCGCCTTCGCTCGTATCCGTGGCTACCAAAGCCAGGTTGTGGTGCCGCTGCTCCATTCCGACGCGGTGGTCGGGACGATCTCGCTGACCCGCCGCGAGCGCGGCGGGTTCACCGACGACGAGATCGCGCTGCTCCAGACCTTCGCCGATCAGGCCGTGATCGCGATCGAGAACGCGCGGCTCTTCACCGAGCTGGAGGGACGGAACCGCGATCTGACGGCGACGAGCGAGATCCTGCGGGTGATCTCCAGCTCGCCGACGGACCTACAGCCCGTGTTCGACGCGATCCTCGACAAGGCGACCGGGCTCTGCGACGCGAATCTGGGCGCGCTTGGGCGCTACGACGGCGAGCGATACGAGCACCTCGCCCACCGCGGTGCGTCTCCGGAGTTCCAGACGTACCTCTTCAGTGGTCCCCGCGTTCCCGGGGGGGGGCGACGGCATTGGGCCGCATGATCAGCACCCGCCGGCCTGTTCACATCGCGGACATCAAGGACGACCCGCTTTACCGTAGCGGTGACCGGGCTCGCGTGGCGACGGCGGATCTCGCGGGCGCGCGCACGACCCTGACCGTGCCGATGCTGAAGGAAGGTCGTGTCGTGGGCGGGATCGTCATCTATCGTCGCGAGGTCCGCCCGTTCGGCGAAAAGCAGATCGAGCTCGTGACGACGTTCGCCAGCCAGGCCGTCATCGCGATCGAGAACGTGCGGCTGTTCACCGAGCTGCAGGCGAGCAATCGCGAATTGACCACGGCACTGGACCAGCAGACCGCCACCAGCGACATCCTGCGCGTGATCAGCCAGTCGCAGACGAATGTCCAGCCAGTCTTCGACGCGATCGTGGCCAGCGCCGTCCGCTTACTGGGGGCGTACTCGGGCATGCTGACCCGGGTCGCCGGCGATCAGATCGTGCTCGCCGCGCTCACGAGCACCGACGAGGCTGGCGACGCTGCCCTGAGGGCCATCTTCCCACAGTCGCTCCACTTCGAGGGGACGCACCCCAAGGTCATTCGCGATCGCGCGCCGCTCAATATCACCGACGCACACACCGATCCCCGGTTGCCCGAGACCTCGCGCGCCACCTATCGGATCCGTGGCAGCCGAAGCCAGGTCGTGGTGCCGCTGCTCCGTCACGACGAGGCGGTCGGGACGATCGGGGTGACCCGCCGGGAGCCCGGGGGCTTCAACGACGACGAGATCGCACTGCTCAAGACCTTCGCCGACCAGGCGGTGATCGCGATCGAGAACGTGCGGCTGTTCAACGAGTTGGAGGGACGTAACCGCGACCTCACCGAGGCTCTCGAGCAGCAGACGGCGACGGCTGAGATCCTGCGGGTCATCAGCCGATCCCAGACCGACGTGCAGCCGGTCTTCGACACGATCGTCAGAAGCGCCGTGAGGTTGTGCGACGGACTCTTCAGCGGGCTCTTGCAGTTCGACGGCGAGCTGCTCCATCATGTCGCCGACCACAACTACACTCCTGAAGCCCTCGAGGAGGTGCACCGCATATTCCCGATGCGCCCCAGCCGGGCCCTGGGGTCGTCCCGGGCGATCCTGGAGCGCGCGGTTGTCCACATACCCGATATGGAGCTCGATCCGGAGTATCAGCATCAAGCGCTGTCCCGCGCGACCGGCTTTCGAAGCGGCCTCTTCGTCCCCATGCTGCGGGAGGGCGCTCCCATCGGTGTCATCGCGGTGGGGCGCGCCGAGCCCGGGCTGTTCTCCGACAACGAGATCGAGCTGCTGAAGACCTTTGCCGACCAGGCCGTCATCGCCGTCGAGAACGTGCGCCTCTTCAAGGAGCTGGAGGCGCGGACGGGCGAGCTGACCCAGTCTGTGGAGAAGCTGACGGCGCTGGGCGAGGTCAGCCGGGCGGTGAGCTCGACGCTGGACGTCGAGACGGTGCTCAACACGATCGTCTCCCGTGCTAGTCAGCTCGCGGGCGCCGACGGCTGCTCGATCTTCGAGTACGACGAAGCCGCCGAGCAGTTCGAGCTGCGCGCGACCCACAACGACGACACGGAGTTTGTCGAGGCCCTCCGGGCGGTGCCCCTCCGGAAGGGCGAAGGGCTCATGGGGCGCGCGGCCGAGATGCGCGAGCCCATCCAGATCCCCGACATCACCCAGCCCGGGGCCTACCAGAGCAGCGCCCGGGACACCCTCATCCGGTTCGGTTACCGGGCGCTCCTTGCCGTGCCCTTGCTCCGCGAGGACCAGATCATCGGCAGCCTGTCTTTCAACCGGAAGGCGCCCGGTGAGTTTCCTCCC
>DASYVT010000005.1 GCA_035936835.1 Candidatus Methylomirabilota bacterium
CCGCAGGTGATGCACTTGAGACACGTGCCGTTGCGCACCATGGTGAACTGGCCGCAGTCGCCGCAGGGATCGCCCTCGTAGCCCTTGAGGCGCGCCATCTCGGAGGCCGAGAGCGCCTTGGCCTTCGCCAGCGCGCCGCTGCCGCCGCTGACCGGCGTCGCGGCGCGCGCGGTGACGGGCGGGGCCGCGGGCGGCTCGACGCGCGGGCCGGCCGTGCCCTGGAGGATCTTGGCGCCGAGCGTGTCGCCGCGGAGGTCCTCCTCGGCGACATGGGAGAGATCGGTGCGGCCGAGGTACGTAATGGCCAGCTCCCGGAAGACGTAGTCGATGACCGAGGTAGACATCTTGATGCGGTCGTTGCCCTTGACCATGCCGTTGGGTTCGAAGCGGGTGAAGACGAAGGCGTCCACGAACTCCTCGAGCGGCACGCCGTGCTGGAGACCCAGCGAGATGGCGATGGCGAAGCAGTTCATGAGGGAGCGGAATGCCGCGCCTTCCTTGTGCATGTCGAGGAAGACCTCGCCCAGCGACCCGTCCTCGTACTCGCCCGTGCGGAGGTAGATCTTGTGGCCGCCGACGACGGCCTTCTGGGTGTAGCCGGCGCGGCGGTCCGGCAGCCGGTGCCGCTCGCGCAGGTACTTGGTCACCACCCGCTCGGTCATGCGCTCGGCCACCTTCTCCACGTCCGCCGCCGCGGCGTCCTCCTCGTCGTCGCTGACGGTGTTCAGCGGCTGGGAGAGCTTGGAGCCGTCGCGGTAGAGGGCGACGGCCTTGAGCATGGACTGCCACGAGGCGCGGTAGGCGTCCTTGACCTCCTCAACCGTGGCGTCCTGCGGCATGTTGATCGTCTTGCTGATCGCCCCCGACAGGAAGGGCTGGGCGGCGGCCATCATGCGGATGTGGGCCGCGACCGCGATGAAGCGCTGGCCCTTGCGGCCGCAGCGGTTGGCGCAGTCGAAGACCGGCAGGTGCTCGGGCTTGAGGAAGGGCGCGCCCTCGACCGTCATGGCGCCGCAGCAGAAGTCGTTGGCGGCCTCGATCTCGGCCGGCGTGAAGCCGAGCGCGCGGAGCAGGTTGCCGTTCCACTCGGCCAGCTGCGCGTCGTTGATCCCGAGCTTCTCGGCGACATAGCCGTCGCCGAGCGTCCAGGAGTTGAGGACGAACTGGATCTCGAAGGCGCCCTCGATCGCGGCCTCGATCTTGGCCAGCCCCTCGTCGTCGAAACCCTTGGCCCGGAGCGTGTCGTGGTTGATGAAGGGCGCGCCCTCGAGCGTCTTCCGCCCCACGCAGTAGTCCACGATCTCCTCGATCTGGTTCGGCGGGTAGCCGAGCGCCTGGAGCGCCACGGGCAGGCTCTGGTTGATGATCTTGAAGTAGCCGCCGCCCGCCAGCTTCTTGAACTTGACCAAGGCGAAGTCGGGCTCGATCCCCGTGGTGTCGCAGTCCATGACGAGGCCGATGGTGCCCGTCGGCGCCAGGACCGTCACCTGGGCGTTGCGGAAGCCGTGCGCCTGGCCGAGGTCCAGCGCTCGGTCCCAGGTCTCGCGCGCGGCCTGCAGGAGCCGCTGTGGGCAGCGCTCGGGGTCGATGCCCATCGGCGTGATGGTCAGCCCCTCGTAATCGCCGGCGGGGCTATTGTAGGCGGCCCGCCGGTGGTTGCGGATGACGCGCAGCATGTGCGCCCGGTTCTTGGCGTAGCCGGGGAAGGGGCCCAGGTCCTTGGCGATCTCGGCGGAGGTCGCGTAGGCCTCGCCGTGCATGATGGCCGTGATCGAGCCGCAGATGGCCGCAGCCTCGGCGGAGTCGTACGGGATGCCGCTGCGCATCAGCACGGTGCCCATGTTGGCGTAGCCCAGCCCCAGCGTCCGGAAGTCCCAGCTCTTCTGCGCGATGATTGGGCTCGGGTAGGCGCCCATGAGCACGCTGATCTCGAGCACCATCGTCCACAGCCTGCAGGCGTGGCGGAAGCCCTCGACGTCAAAGCTGCCGTCGGGCCGCAGGAACTTGACCAGGTTGATGGACGCCAGGTTGCACGCCGTGTCGTCGAGGAACATATACTCCGAGCAGTTGTGGACGACGACGCCTCCGGCCACGAAGTGATGCGTAGCCTCCTCGGTCAGGTCGAACACGTCCGCATCACCGGCAGGCTCGATGGAAGCGACCTCGTCGGTGAGATCGTCCCGGTAGGTGGCCACCTCCGCATTCAGCCTTGCCAGCGCCGCGGCCTTCGGACTCTCGGGATGGAAGCCGATCTCGCGCTCGAAGAGGACGCGCGAGGACCGGCTGATCCGGAGCGAGAACATCGGCTGGACGGGATACTGCCGCAGGCCGCCGCGGCCGTCAGGAAGGAGCGAGACCGTCGTCTCGCCGCGCCGGTTTGCGTACAGCTTGGACTTGATTCCGAAGGACAGCAGCAGCAGCTGGACCTGGCTGAGGAGCTCCTCCGACGTGGAATCAAGGCCCACGTACTGGGACTTGTCCCCGTAGTTGGCGACGGTGCCGTCGGCGGTGAAGAGGCCCCGCAGGACCGCGGCCAGGGCGGGCCGGTCCAGCTCGAACACGGCCGGCGTGAAGCGCTTGGCCTCGGAGCCTTCGTCGAGCACCGCGAACTGACGGAACAGCTCCACCACGGGGCCGGAGCCGAAGGCAAGCCGGGTCCCGGTGGCACTCCGCGTCACGTGCACACCGTCGTTGCGGCCGACAGAGCCAACCACCTTCAGCGCGGCCTTCGACGCATTGACGGCCTCCGCGACCGAGGCCAGCACGCCCGCCTCCTGGGCGTGCATGGTGAGGATGACAACCCTTTGCTCTCGGCCGTGGATGACCGAACGAGTGAGGCAGCCGTCACCGATGGCCACCCCGATCCCCAGCGCGAGGTCGGTCGGGAGCGTGCGTCTGCCGAAGCCGGGGCCTTGGAGCATCAGCCTCTCACCGGGCCGAAGATCCTTGACCGCGACATCACCTCGCTCCACGGTCAGCACGCGATGGTCACCGGTGATCTGTACTCGGTAACCGGCGCGGGTCGTCAGCCGGAATACGGGCTTGTGGCCGGTCGGGAAAATGCGGGTGACCAGATGGGGCTGGCCGTCGGCGCCGATGATCAGGGCGGACTTGCCTACGAGGCTGTCGATCCGCTGCCAGCCGTCGGCTGTCGCGACGAGGGTGTCGCCCGTCACGCACGGGTTCGAGGCGTTGATGCGCCCGTCCTCGGGGCAGGTGTGCCACTCGTTGATGGTCGTGTCGTATTGCACGCCGGGGTCGGCGCAGGCCCAGGCCGCGTAGGCGATCTCGTTCCACATCTCCGCGGCCGGGACCTTCTTCGCGACCTTGCCGTCGGTCCGGCGCCTGAGCTCCCAGTCGCCGCCCTTGTCCAGCACCTCGAAGAAGCCGTTGGGCACGCGGACCGAGTTGTTGGAGTTCTGGCCGGAGACGGTCAGATAGGCCTCGCTGTCCCAGTCGGTGTCGTACTCCGGGAAGACGATCTCGGTCACGCCCTCGGCGGCCAGGTGGAGCGTCTTCTGGATGTAGGCCTCGGGCACGAAGGCTGCGCGTGCCTCGCGCACGGCCGCGCGCAGCCCCGCGTTCTGCTTGGGGTCGGCCTCGATGCGGTCGCCGATCCGCGCCGCCTGGAGCACCGCCTGGAGCCGCCGCTTGCCCAGCCGCGAGCCAGCCACGAGCGCGGCCACTTTCTGCTCCTCGACCACCTTCCACCGGATGAACTGCATCACGTCCGGGTGGTCGAGGTCGAGACAGACCATCTTGGCCGCGCGCCGCGTGGTCCCGCCCGACTTGATCGCCCCGGCCGCCCGGTCGCCGATCTTGAGGAAGGACATGAGCCCCGAGGACTTGCCGCCGCCCGAGAGGGGCTCGTTCTCGCCCCGGAGGGCCGAGAAGTTGGACCCTGTGCCCGAGCCATACTTGAAGATGCGCGCTTCCCGGGTCCAGAGGTCCATGATGCCGCCGTCGTTGACCAGATCGTCGTTGACGGACTGGATGAAGCACGCGGAGGGCTGCGGGCGCTCGTAGGCGCTGGTGGCGCGGGTCAGGGCTCCCGAGCCGGGGTCTACGTAGTAGTGGCCCTGGGCCGGCCCCGAGAGGCCGTAGGCGTAATGCAGCCCCGTGTTAAACCACTGTGGCGAGTTGGGCGCCGCGATCTGCGCCGCCAGCATGTGGCAGAGCTCGTCGTAGAAGGCGCCCCCGTCCGCCGGGGAGTCGAAGTAGCCGTAGCGCTCGCCCCAGTGGGTCCAGCACCCTGCCAGGCGGTGGAAGACCTGCCGGGCGTCCCCCTCGCCCCCGAGGACGGGCTGCCCTTCCTTGTCGAGGAGGAACTTGCCGTCGGGGTCGACCTGGGGCACCCCCGACTTGCGGAAGTACTTCTGGGCCAGGATATCCACAGCCACCGACGACCACTCGGCCGGTACGGCGATGCCATCCTGACGGAAGACCGAGGTCCCATCGGGGTTCCGGATCTGCGAGTTCTTCTGGGCAAACTCGATGCCGGTATAGGGGCTTCGGTCTTCCGCGGTGAATCGCCGGGTGATTCTCATACATCCCCCCTCTTCTGGACGCCGTCTGCTGCGGTTTCTAACTGGCCGCCGCCCGCCCTGCCGAGGACCGCGCCCGCGGAGGCTAACGCCACGAGAACTCGCCTCCGATTGCGCGCCGCCGCCTGGGGAACTGTGAAAGATGAACTGCGCGTGAGGCACAACATATTGTGCCCGGCCAGACTAAGTCAACCTTTATTTGGTGGTTTCCTCTTTTCCGGGTTTAGCGCGGTGCGTTGACGCACCAGAGCATTAGAATGAGGCCGCTATGCGCTGGCTCGTGGACGGCTACAACGTGATCAGGCGCGCGCCGGAGCTCAAATCGCGGGAGCAGGAGAGCCTCGAAGCGGGCCGCCAGGCGCTCTGCGCGCTGCTGGTCGAGGTCGCACGCGTGTCAGGGGACAGCTTCACCGTTGTCTTCGATGGCGCGCAGGCGGGCGGCCGCACGGGCGGCGGCTCCGGCGTCAGCGTGATCTTCTCGAGCGCCCGCGAGTCCGCCGACAGTGTGCTGGCGCGCATGGCGCGCGAAGGGGGCGCCGTCGTTTCAAACGACCGGGAAGTGCGCCGAGCAGCCGAGCGCGCCGGCGCCACTGTCGTCACCACCGACCAGTTCCTGGCGCGCCTCGACCAGGCTCGCCGGCTCCCGCCCGAAGCCCCAGCGGACCTGCCGGTGGACCTGAAGGAGGGCGAGGAGGACGAGAGCCCGCGCGGACCGCGCAAGGGCAACCCGCGGCGGCTCAGCAAGAAAGCCCGGGCTACCCAACGAGCTCTCGACCACCTGGGCCCCGGCCGCCCCCCCCCATGCCCAATAAAGGAGAGTCCATGCACGTCGGCTTCGTCGGCACCGGGAACATGGGCCGTCCCATGGCCAAGAACATTTTGAAGGCCGGGCATCAGATGACCGTCTTCGATCTCCGGCCCGAGGCGACGGTTCCGCTCGAGGCGCTCGGTGCGCGCCGGGCGGCAAACCTGCCGTCTCTCGCGCGAGAGGTCCGCGTCACCCTCATGAGCCTGCCCGACGCGCGGGCGGTGGAGGCCGCGCTGTGGGGTCCGGTGGGGCTCATGGAGGGCGCCCGGTCCGGCGACGTGGTGTTCGATCTGTCCACGGTCGGGCCCGAGAGCACCCGGGCGCAGCACGCGCGCATGGCCGAGCGGGGCGTGCGGCTGATCGACGCGCCCGTCTCGGGCAGCGTGAGCGGCGCCGAGGCCGGAACGCTCGCCGTGATGATCGGGGCGGATGCCGCGACCGTGGCGCCGTACGAGACGGTCCTGGGCGCTATCGGCACCAGCCTCTTCCGCCTTGGCGAAGTCGGACGGGGAAACATCCTCAAGCTCCTCAACAATTACGACGCGCTGTCCAACCAGGCAGCGCTCTGCGAGGCCATGGCGCTGGCCGACCGGCTCGGCATCCCGCGGCAGACCTTGGGCGAGGTCCTGGGCAAGAGCTCCGGCGCTTCCTTCATCCTCGAGCGCAAGCTCGGGGCGATGGTCGAGCACGACTACAAGGCGGGCTTCTTCGTGGATCTCGGGTGGAAGGACCTCGGGTTGGGACTCGAGCTGGCTGACGCTACGGGAGCAAAGACCGCCCTGGGGCGGGAGGCCTGGAAGCTCTACGGGCAGGCCCGCGAGGCGGGTCTGGGCAAGCTCGACACCTCGGGGCTCCTTGGGCTCCTGGAGCCCAAGCCCTGAGAGCTACTTGCCTTCTTTGATCAGCCGGTTGCGGCGCTGGAGATAGCCGTTGCGGACGGAGCTGTACAGATCGACCGTCGACTCCTCGATGCCCTGGAAGAGGTCGAGGTTGAGCGAACGGTCGTTAATCGTGTCCTCGCCCTTCATCGCCAAGGTGTCGGGCCAGAACGGGATGTAGTAGTAGAGCGGGTTCATCGCTCCATCGCCGGCGAAGCCGATGCCATCGCGGACGGTGAGCGGCGGCAGCAGGGGCAGCACGAGATACGGCCCGGGTCCGAAGCCCCAGATGCCGAACGTCTGGCCGAGGTCGGCCTTCTGCCGCTCGAGCCCCATCTCCTGGCGCGCGACGTCGAAGAGCCCGCCGACCCCGAGCGTGGAGTTGATGAGGAAGCGGCCCATCTCCTTGGTGGCGTCGAGGAGCTTCCACTGCAGCACCTTGTTCACGAACCGGGACGGCATGCGCAGGTTGGTGAATGCGTTGTCAATCATGGTCTGGAACATGTCGGGCACGACGTAGTTGTAGCCCTTCGCCGCCGGCTTCAGCACGTACTTGTCCAGGTTGTAGTTGAAGCTGAACATCTTCTCGTTGAACTTCTCCCACGGGTCGTATTCTTCCACGTCCGGGTCCGGCGGCACGGTGTCCGGAGTGCCGCGCAGCGAGGGGTCAACGGGTCCGGAGAGCGCGACGACCCAGGCGGGAGCGTTCTGACGGGTGATCGATTCGTAGGTGATGACGACGGGAGCGGCGGCGGACTCGTCCGTGTTCGCGGAGACGTCGGATTCGGGCATCGCAGGCTCAGCCGGCGCCGCGACCGGTGCGCGGGAAGCGAGCACGGAGCTCTCGCTGGCCAAGGTCGACGACAGCGTACTGCAACCTCCGAACGCGAAGCCGAGGATTGCGAGGACGATCAGGACCGGCCAGACCCGCGAGCTCGAGCGCACCGTGCCTCCTCTTGTTCTGAACGTCATTACCGCGTTCGAACCCGCCACCTTGAACCTCTTTGCACAACGGCGAAAGATTAGCCTGAAAACGGACGTTATGCCAGCCCTTTTTATTGCGCATCCGAGACTGCCGGGCAGCCCGCCCTCGACGACCCACGTTGAGGCCAAGCTGTTCTCCGTCTGACTCGTCCGACTTTTTAGCATCGTACCAGGGTCAAGCAGGCCGGGTGCCATGGTTCCTGAGGCTTCGGCCGCTATCCTATCCTACTGTCCAATAAGCTATTTCGATAGACCATAGGCTCGAACCTGCCCCAATACGAGCCCCGGCGACATCGCAATTTGTCAGCTAGGGCGGGCGAAGTTCCTAAACGCGGAGGTCTGGCCGGGAGCGACCGAGCACGACGGGAGTGGGCGGGAGTGGGCTCCCGCCCGAGCCCCCCAATGCGTGTGCGCAACGCCCGTTGCGCGTCCCGGCAAGAGTCGGGACCGGAGTCGGGCCGCCGGCGCCACCGCATCGCCCCCGCATGTCTCGGCTCGCGCGTATCATCTGAAGAGATCATGGTCAGCCGGCATCCGCGCGCGTGGAGCCTGGTCGCCCTCACGGGGGCGACGCTGCTGCTCCTGCTGGGCGCCCTCGTGGCGCGCGAGCTCAAGGGGGGCGAGCGTCCCGTCCGCCTCTACCGCCTCCGTCCGGAGGCCGCCGGGTGACGCCCAGCGCCCTCCGGCATCTCTCGCGAACCGATCCGGTCATGCGCCGGATCATCCGCGCGATCGGGCCGTGCACGCTCGAACCGCATCGCCTCCGCTGGACGCCCTTTCAGGCGCTCGTTCGTGCCGTCGTCTACCAGCAGCTCCACGGCCGCGCGGCCAAGGCGATCCTTGACCGATTCATCGCCCTCTTCGACAGCCGCGGCTTCCCGAGCCCGGGGGCCGTTCTCGCGGTCGATCCCCGGCGGATGCGGCGCGTCGGGCTCTCGCGCGCGAAGGTCCGCGCCATCAAGGACATCGCGAGGCAGGCGGCAGCGGGTGTGGTGCCGACTCGGCGCGCCGCCGCGCGCTTGAGCGACGACGAGCTCGTCGAGCGGCTCACGGCGGCCCGCGGAGTGGGACGCTGGACCGTGGAGATGTTCCTGATCTTCACGCTGGGCCGGGAGGACGTCCTGCCGGTCGACGACTTCGGCGTGCGCGAAGGCTATCGCGTCGCCTACGGCCTGCGGAAGCAGCCCAAGCCCAAGGCGCTCCTGGCCTTCGGCGAGCGCTGGCGGCCGCACCGGACGACCGCGGCCTGGTATCTCTGGCGCGCCGCCGATCGCGCCAGGCGCCCGGCCTTGCCCAAGCGCTAGCGCGAGATGGTCAGCCGCTCGATGCCGTAGCCGGTCGGGTCGACCCAGGGGGCTCCCTCGGCGAAGCGCGTGGAGCGGAAGCGTGAGAGGTCCGCGGTCTCGGGCTTGCCCTTGACGATCCACTCGGCGAGACAGCGGCCGATGGCCGGCGCCGTCTTAAAGGAGGTGCCGGAGTCGCCGAGCATGACCCACAGGCCCGGCACCGAGGGGATCTGGTCGATGATCGGGCGGCCGTCGGGGCTCATCATGATCATGCCCGCCCAGCCGCCGCGCATGGTCGAGCGCTCGAAGGCCGGGAAGCGCCCGGCGAGCCGCTCGCGGCAGAGCGCCACGTAGCTCTCGTCCACGCCCTCGTCGTACTTCTCCGGGTCCGCGTGCCCCGAGCCCAGCTCGACCCCGATGAGCGTGCACCCGCGTCCCTCGGGTCGCATCCAGGCCCTGTGCATGGCGTCGATCACCACCGGGTGGCGGCGCGTGAAGCCGTCGGGCCAGCGGAAGATCGAGACCTGGATGCGGTAGGGCGTGAGGCCGAAGTCGAGCCCGAGAGGCTCGAGGAGGCGCCCGGCCCAGGCCCCCGGCACCGCGACGACGACAGGCGCGGCGATCCTGCCCCGGCTGGTCTCCACGCCGGCGACGCGGCCGCCTTCGGTGGCGCCGCGGCCGCTTTCGATAATGATGCGGAGCGCCTCAGAGCCCGTCTCGATGGTGGCGCCGAGGCGCCGCGCGGCCTCGGCGAAAGCAAACGTGGTGGCGTTGGGATCGGCGAAGCCCGAGCCGGGCTCGTAGGCGGCGGCGCCGATGTCGTCCACGCGGAGGTCGGGAGAGATCGCGCACAGCTCGTCCTTGGAGACGAGGCGCGTGTCGATGCCGATCCGCTGCTGCATTGCGACGTTGGCAGCCAGGGCGTCCGCGTGGGCGGGGCCGACGATCTGGACGAAGCCCGTGGCGTCGAAGCCGCAGTCGCCGCCCACGACGTTGGCGAAATCGCGGAAGACCTTGAGGCTCTCCCAGGCGAGGCGGGACTCGGCCTCGTTGGTGTAGTGCATCCGGACGAGCGAGCCCGACTTCCCGGTGGCGCCGGCGGCCAGGTGCCGCCGCTCGACGACCGTGACGCGCCTGACGCCGAGACTCGCCAGACTGAAGGCCGCACTGGCGCCGTTGACGCCTCCGCCGATGATGACTACGTCCGCACTCGCCATGGGTTCGCCGCGATTGTGACACGCTTGACAGGCCCCCGGGAAGGTCCTATAAACGTCGCCACACACCGCTGTAGCAGGATCAGGCTGTACCCGAGCCAAACCTAACGGAGGTGCACCCCATGCCGGTCACTCGACGCGAGTTGCTCAAGGGCGCGGCAGCCCTCGGAGTCGCCGGGGCGCTGCCCCAGGCGTTCCCGGGCGCGGCGCAGGCCCAGACCACCCAGAAGAAGGAGCTCGTCACCGCCCAGGCCGGCGATATCTCCAAGTTCGACCCGCACTACAGCACCTCGTCCAACGACATCCGCGTCTCGTTCAACCTCTTCGACAACCTGACGAGCCGGCACCCCGACGGCAAGCTCCACCCGGGGCTCGCGACGGAGTGGAAGCTCGACGGCCAGACGACCTGGAGGTTCAAGCTCCGCCAGGGCGTCAAGTTCCACAACGGCGACCCCTTCACCTCGGCGGACGCCAAGTTCAGCCTCGATCGCACGTACGATCCGAGCGTCAAGACGATGGTCGCGACAGTGTTCACGACGATCGACCGGATCGAGGCTCCCGACCCCTACACGCTCGTCATCCACACCAAGAAGCCCGACCCGTTGCTGCCCGCGCGCCTGGCCTTCTACGGCGGCCAGATCGTGCCGAAGAAATACGTCGAGTCCGTCGGCAACGACACCTTCAACGCCAAACCGGTCGGCACGGGACCCATCAGCTTCAGCTCGTGGGTCAAGGACGACAAGGCAGTCTTCGACGCCTACGCGGGCTACTGGGGAGGGAAGATCGACGTCGACCGCTGGATCATGCGCGCCATCCCCGAGACGTCGCCGCGCATCGCGGCGCTCCTCAAGGGCGAGGTGGACATCATCACCCAGCTGCCGCCGGATCAAGAGGACCGCGTCAAGGCCAATGCCGCCACGCGGGTGGAGGGCGCGCTCTACGCGGGTCTGTACTGCTTGGGGGTGAACAGCAAGCGGCCCCCGCTCGACAACCCGCTCGTCAAGCAGGCGCTGTCGCTGGCCATCGACAGGGATCTGATCGTCAAGGAGCTCTGGAAGGGGCGGGGCATCGTTCCGAGCCAGCCCATCGCCAAGGGCGACAACCACTTTGATCCGAAGCTGCCGCCGCTCGCCTACAACCCCAAGGAAGCCCGCGAACGGCTGAAGAAGGCCGGCTACAAGGGCGAGGAGATCTTCCTCGAGACCACGGTTGCCTACGTCGCCCAGGACAAGCCCATGTCCGAGGCCATCGCGGCGATGTGGAAGGACGTCGGCGTCAACGTCAAGGTCGAGGTGGTCGAGTTCTCGGTGCGCGCCCAGAAGAGCCGGGAGAAGGCCTTCAAGGGTGTGTGGTGGGGTGACCCGACGTCCACGCTCGGCGACCCCGACGGGATGATGTGGCGCCTGCTGGGTCCGGGCGGCATCTACGACTACTGGCGCGATGCCAAGTTCGACGAGCTCGGCAACGCCGCGCGCTTCTCAGTGGACGAGAAGTTCCGCGCAGACGCTTACCGCGAGATGACAAAGGTCTTCCTGGAGAACTTCCCGTGGCTGCCCGTGATCCAGCCGTACGAGGACTACGGCCTCCAGAAGTACGTCGAGTGGACCCCGAACCCGAACCAGCAGTTCGAGCTCCGGCGCTTCAACTTCAAGTTCCGCCGCGCGTAGACTCGTCCCTCTCCCTCCCTCTCTCCCGTTGGGGGAGAGGGAAGGGGTGAGGGGGCTTGCCCCGTGCGCGGACTCCTCCCGTTTCTCGCCCAACGGCTCTTCCGCGCGCTGATCGCCCTCTGGCTCGTCTCCACGGTTGTCTTCGTCGTCATGCGCCTCTCGGGCGACCCCGTGCCGCTCCTCCTGCCTCCCGACGCGCCCATCAGCGAGATGGAGCGGGTGCGCCGCGAGCTGGGCCTCGACCGGCCGCTGCCCGTCCAGTACGCGGTCTTCCTCGGCAACACGCTCAGGCTCGACTTCGGCCGATCGCTGCACTTCCGCGAGCCGGCCTTCACCGTCGTGCGCGGCTACATCCTGGCGACGCTGGAGCTTGGTCTCACGGCTTTTGTGCTGGCGGCGGTCTTCGCCGTGCCGATCGGGCTTCTCTCGGCCATGAAGCGCAACTCGGTCCTGGACAATGCGGCCATGGGCTTGGCGCTCATCGGCCAGTCGGCGCCGACCTTCTTCCTCGGCATCCTCTTCATCTTGCTGTTGGCTCTCAAGGCCGACCTCTTCCCGACCTCCGGGCGCGGTGGCTGGCTGCACCTGGTCCTGCCCGCGCTCACGCTTGGCGCCTTCACCATGGCCTCCATCGCGCGGCTCACGCGCTCGGCTGTGCTCGAGGTGCTACGCGCCGACTACATCCGGACGGCGCGCGCCAAGGGGCTCGGCGAGGTGGTCGTCGTCGCCAAGCACACGCTGCGCAACGCCGCCATCCCGATTCTGACGATCACGGCGCTTCAGTTCGGCACGCTCCTGGGCGGCGCCGTGGTGACCGAGACGGTCTTCGCCTGGCCCGGCATCGGCAGGCTGGCCGTCCAGTCCATCTACAACCG
>DASYVT010000006.1 GCA_035936835.1 Candidatus Methylomirabilota bacterium
CCCCTTGGAGACAGCGTAGGCGGGGCGACCCTTTATCCCGGCCAAATCAAGTTGGATCAGCACTAGCCCAGCCGGTCGAGCCCACTGCGGCCCTTGCCGGCAACGGCAGGGGCCGTACGGTGTCCGGGAATCCACAAGCTCGAGATCCAGGTCAGGACGCCGGTGGAGCACCCGTAGCCGCCCGCCAGCCCGAACCGGACAACCGAACCGTCGGGCATCAGCTCGGCCACCTCCTTGAACTCGGCGATCCGATCACGCTCAACCACGGTCAGCTCCGATGGATCCGCTCCTCCAGCGCATCCACCCGCTTGACACCCTTGAAGCTGAACCGGATCTTCTCCTTCTCCACCCAAGAGAGGAAGTCGAGCCCCGATCTTTCTTCAGTCCCTCCACCCAAGCGAGACGGCGGCAGCGCGAGGAATCGTAGACCGTCAGCCGGATGACAGGAGGGGCGGGCTCTGCTACCTTGGTCAATGGCTGGACGCCCCCTCTCTGCCAATATGAGTGAGACAGTGACCCCCTGGAAGTTTAGTGTTGAGGGCGAGGCAGGATCGGAGAGCGATGAGCGCATGGGAGCAGGCCTTGGGTGGCCCGGCGATCGAGGTAGTGGCAAAGGCGACGCGGCGGCGGTTCACGGTGGAGTACAAGGGGAAGATCGTCCGGGAGGCCGACGGCTGTAAGACCCCGGGCGCGGTCGGGGCGTTGCTGCGGCGGGAGGGGCTGTACTCGTCCCACCTGACAACGTGGCGCGCGGCGCGGGAGCGGGGCGAACTGGCTGGGGCGCCGAAAAAGCGTGGGCCCGCGCGGCGGGTCGTCGATCCGCGCGACAAGAAGCTGGCCGAGCAAGCGCGCGAGATCAGCCGGTGGCAGAAGCGTGCCGAGCGGGCTGAGGCCCTGGTCGAACTGCAAAAACAAGTGGCGGCGTTGCTGGGAACGCCGCTGGACACCGAGACCTCGTGATGGCGACGGTCACCCAGATCGGACCGCGGCTGGGCATCGCCCCCACGTGCGCTGCGCTCGGGCTGCCGCGCGCGACCTACTATCGTCGGCGCCGGCCCCCGCGGGCCGCGCTGCCGCGGCGTCCCTCGCCCCGGGCGCTCAACTCGGGCGAGCGCGCCGCGGTCCTCGCCCTGCTGCATGAGCCACGCTTCGTGGATCACGCGCCGGCGGAGGTCTATGCCTCGCTGCTCGACGCCGGCCAGTATCTCTGTTCCGAACGCACGATGTATCGTCTCTTGGCCGAGCACGCGGAGGTGCGGGAGCGGCGCGATCAGCTCCGCCATCCCGTCTATGCGGCCCCGGAGTTGCTGGCCCGCCGCCCCAACGAGCTGTGGAGTTGGGACATCACCAAGTTGCTCGGGCCGGCGAAGTGGACCTACTTCTACCTGTACGTGATGCTCGACGTCTTCAGCCGCTACGTGGTCGGCTGGATGGTGGCCCATCGCGAGAGCGCCACGCTGGCCGAGCAGTTCATCCACGAGACGTGCGCCCGGCAAGGCATCGGGCGCGCGCAGCTCACGATTCACGCCGACCGCGGCCAGGCCATGATCTCGAAGTCCGTCGCGTTCCTGCTGGCCGATCTCGGCGTGACCAAGACGCATTCGCGGCCCCACGTGTCCAACGACAACCCGTTCTCGGAGGCGCAGTTCAAGACGCTGAAGTACCGGCCGGCGTTCCCGGAACGGTTCGGCTCGATCCAAGACGCTCGGGCCCACGGGCACGTCTTCTTCCCCTGGTACAACACCGAACATCACCACCGCGGCCTCGGGCTGCTCACGCCCCACGACGGGCACTGCGGCTTGGCCGCGCAGCGCGTGGCCGAGCGCGCCGCGGTGCTCACCCCGGCGTATGCGGCGCATCCTGAGCGGTTCCCCGCGGGCCGTCCGATACCGGCCGCGGCGCCCACCGAGGTCTGGATCAATCCCCCCAACCCGCGC
Organism: Candidatus Methylomirabilota bacterium; assembly: GCA_035936835.1. Lineage (NCBI taxonomy): Bacteria > Methylomirabilota (SeqCode) > Candidatus Methylomirabilota bacterium. The sequence goes on from DASYVT010000006.1 coordinate 1,938, forward strand.
GCGCTCGAGGAGGTGGCGCTCACTCACTAAACTCGAGAACTGACTGGTAGAGTCGAGGACGCGCGCGGTGGCGTACAGGACCGGCGGCGCCTGCTGCGAGCGGCGTCTTTCGTGGCCACTCTCGCCGAGAAGTCCATCGCTCCGTCTCGCGTCCCCGCTCATCGAACCGGACGTGACCATTTCGGTCATCCGGCTCTCGGACGGGTTTCACGGGCGGCATTCGCAGGGGCGAGCCGCGGAAGTCGGTCCAGAGCCAGAACGCCCAGTTCCCCGAATACCGCCGTCACGGGGAACTGCCGATACCCAGGCCCGGCCAGCTTGTGCCGTCGTCGGAGAAAGCGGCGCACCGAATGATACAAATGCAGCTGCACATCGTGGCGCGCCTTCGCTAACGATCCGTAGGAGAAGTACGCCGCCCAGCCCCGCACCGTGCGGTTCAGACGACTGACCACCTCCGCCCACGGCGCTTGGTTCCCAGGCCGCAACCCTTGCCGGATCGCCCCCTTGATGGAGGCGATGGCCTTCTTCGAAGGCCGTGCTCCGTTGTAGCGTCCGCCCGTGCGCGGCGAGTACATCGGTCCAAAGGTGTAGCCCAGGAAATCGAAGGACTCGCATCGAGCGTCCCGCACGCCGGTCTTTCCCTCGTTCAGCGCGAGCCCCATGCTGCCCATCCAGCCCCGCGTCTTCTCGAGGACCTCGGGGGCCCCATGCCGACACAGCACCACCAGATCGTCGGCATAGATGACGAGCTGCGCGCCGTACTTCTGGTCCAGACCGTACCGGCGAAACGCCTTGATGTACCGATGCATGTAGATGTTCGCCAACAGCGGCGACACCACACCGCCCTGCGGGGTTCCCCGAGTCGCCCTCTTCCCGCCCCTCATCCGCTCAGCTCCCCGCTCGTCCGGCTCTGCCACCGGCACCTTCAGCCACCCCTTCAGCAGGTGCAGCATCCGGCCGTCGCTGATTCGGCGCGCCAGGCACCTCATCAACGCCGCGTGCGGGATCGTGTCGAAGTACTGCGACAGATCGGCGTCCACCACTTCAGTTCTCCCGTCATCCACCGCTTTGTGGACGGCTCGAATCGCCTCCTGCGCGCTCCGACGCGGACGGTATCCATACGCCGCCTCGTCGAAGTCCGCTTCGAAGATCGGCTCGATCACCAGCTTGGCTGCGGTTTGCACCACCCGATCCCGGATGGTGGGTATCCCGAGCGGTCGCTGCCCCACACCGCCGGACTTCGGGATCATCACCCGTCTTACAGGCTGCGGGGTGTAGCGCCCCGTTCGAACCTCCTCCCTCAACTCGCCCAGCCAGCGGGCCACGCCGTACGTCTCGATCTGTGCGAAGCTCACCCCGTCCACGCCCGGCGCCCCACCGTTCTTCCGGCTGAGCGCGAATGCGTGCGCGAGGATGTCTTCACGCCACACCTTGTCGTACAGGATATGGAACCGCCGGGCTGGATCCCGCTTGGCCGTCGCGTACAGCGCCCGTTGGAGCTTCCGGAGGTTCGCGGGGGTTGCTAGGCTCACGCCAATCCCCCTCCCCTCGGCTCGTCGGGACGCACCCCGAACCAGGGCCCCTTCCCTCCACTGGCGTTACCCAGCTTCCTCGGTACTATGGGCCCCTCCGACGCCTGCCGCGCCCAGCCCCCGACGGGACTGGCCCCGAGTCGCCCCGGCCGCGCGATAGGCCTCCCGTGTTGCCAGTCACCGCGTGCGTACGTGCTGCGCCCACTACCCCGGCGAGCCGAGCGATCTTCACGTGTCGGTGTATCCGATCGCCCGCGACGGCCTTCGTCCAATGAGAGGAGACTCGGCGCTCGCATTCAATCTTTCGGGGCCTGCTCAGGCTTCACTCGCGTTGCGGCCCGTACGCTCGCTGACCCGCCCAAGGCGGATCTCTGTCCCCGAGGCTTCGACGGGTCGGTCGCCCTTCCCGCCTCCCGGGTAGCTACCAAGGTGTACCGACACCTCCTTGGACCGGACTTTCACCGGCTGCGTTGACTGACCTTGCACGGCACACTCTCATTCCTATTGACAGGCTCCGGGTGACAGACACGACGATCATCATCGGATCGTTCGCCTGGTTCTTCATCCTGTTCCTGGGCTTCATCCGCGTGATGCCGTCGCTGTCCATCGTGGAGGTGAAGGAGGTGCTGCCGCATCCGCTCAAGCACGGAGCGCATCCGTGAGATTGCGACGGCCAGAGATCACGAGAAGGTGGAGAAAGCCAGTCCGAGTCCCAGTGTCCCCGGGAACGTCTCGCTAGAGTCCTCGCCGGTCAGACTCAGTCTTCCTCTTGCCTCCGGCGAAGCCTGCCGCGGAGTAAGACCTAGCCGCGCTCGCCCTCGTCTGTGAACAGCCCGAC
>DASYVT010000007.1 GCA_035936835.1 Candidatus Methylomirabilota bacterium
AGATTCCCCTCGGGACCACGCGCACCTACAGCCAGCTCGCCGCCCGGATCGGTCGGCCCACGGCCTCGCGCGCGGTGGGGCTCGCCAACTCTCTCCACCCCGTGGCCATCGTCATCCCGTGTCACCGCGTGATCGGGAGCAACGCGTCCCTCACGGGCTACGCGGGCGGGCTTCCGCGCAAACAGTGGCTCCTGCGCCACGAAGGCGCGCTCCTCTGACCTGGTACGCTCGCCGGGGCCGCCGTCCATTGGCCGCAACCGAGCTAGACACAAGGGTACCGTGCGGGTAGGCTTGGAGGCCGCCGGGGATGGCTGCCTGGCTTTCCGCACACCAATGGTCAACATCGACTTTAGGAGGATTCACATGGCGATCAAGGTTGGTGACAAGCTGCCGGACGGCACCCTGACGGAAATGATCGAGACCGAGACGGCGGGCTGCACGATAGGGCCGAACGCCTTCCAGGTCTCGGACCTCGCGAAGGGCAAGCGCATCGTCATCTTCGCCGTGCCCGGGGCGTTCACGCCCACGTGCTCGGCCAAGCACGTGCCCGGCTACACGGCCAACTACGACAAGATCAAGGCCAAGAAGGTGGACGAGATCTGGTGCGTCGCGGTGAACGACGCCTTCGTGATGGGGGCGTGGGCCAAGGACCAGAAGAGCGCCGGCAAGGTGCGCATGCTGGCGGACGGCAGCGCCGCCTACACGAAGGTCCTCGGGCTCGAGTTCGACCTGATCGCCCGCGGCATGGGCGTCCGCTCGCAGCGGTACGCGATGCTCGTCGAAGACGGTGTGGTCAAGGCGCTCAACGTCGAGGCCCAGGGGAAATTCGAGGTCAGCGACGCGGAGAGCATGCTGAAGCTGCTCTAGTCTGCCCGCGAGCGCGCGATGCGCTCGCGAAGCTCCTCGGTCGGCATACCGCCGGCCGGCGCCTGCTTCAGCTCACGCGAGGTCGGGGCGGTTCTTGCGGAGCGCGACCAGTCCGCGCGGCCCGTCAGCTGCGGTGGTGACGTCGATCTCGTGCTTGCCGAGATATTCCGCCACCAGGGCGCCCAGGCGGGCGTCGTCGTCGATGAGCAGCGCGGCCGTACGGCGCGGCATAGAGCTACCCTATCACTCTCGCGCGTCAAGACGGTGCGTGCCGCGTGTAAAGAAGTGTGAAGGCACCCGGTTCCTTGCGCGGCGCGGGACGTCCGGTTACTATCTAAATGGTTACTTTAGCCATGACCACGGTCTCCCTGCTGCGACCTCGCCAGCACCCCGTCGGGCGCCACCCGGAGCGCACCCGCGAGCGCATTCTCGCCTCTGCGCTCAAGGAATTCTCCGACAAGGGCTTCGCCGGGGCGCGCGTGGATCGCATCGCGCGGCGGGCGCGCATCAACAAGCGGATGCTCTACCACTACTTCGGGAACAAGGCGCATCTCTTCCGCGAGATCCTCGCCCGGAAGGTCCGCGAGCGGTCCGCGTGGGCCGTGACGGCCCCGGACGACGCCGCCGAGAGCCTGGCGTTCTGGTTCGACGCCGCCTGCCGGGACCGCGACTGGGTGCGGCTCATGGAGTGGGAGGCGCTCGGCTCGGCCGACGGAGCGGTGAGCGGGGACGCAGAGCGCCGCGCCGCCTTCCGAAAGGGCGTGTGGCAGGTGCGCGATCGGCAGGCGCGCGGGCTGCTCCGCGCCGACCTCGATCCAGGGCATCTCCTGCTCGCGATGGTAGCGCTGACCACGTTCCCGGCGGCCTTCCCGCAGTTCACCCTCCTGCTGACCGGGCTCAGGCCGACGGACCGCGCCTTCGTGACTCGCCACGCCGCCTTCCTCCGGCGGCTGGCCGACGGCCTGAGACCCGCGCGTCAGCGCCACCCCGCGGCGGCCCGGCGATGACGCCCCGGCGCGGCGCGGCGCTCGCGCTCTCCGTCGCCGTCCTCGCCTTCGCGGCCTGCTCCAGGAGCGACGGCGACGCCAAGGCCAAGGCAGGGCAACGCCCGCCCGCCGTGCCGGTCACCGCGGCCACCGTCGAGGCCCGCGACGTGCCCGTGCAGATCCAGGGCATCGGCAACGTCCAGGCCTCCTCGACCGTATCCGTGTACTCGCTCCTCAGCGGGCAGATCTTCCAGGCCCATTTCAAGGAAGGCCAGGACGTCAAGGCGGGCGCGCTCCTCTTCACGATAGACCCGCGGCCCTTCGATGCGGCGCTCCAGCAGGCGCAGGCGACCATGGCCCAACACCAGGCCGCCATCGCGCAGGCCGAGGCCAACCTCGCGCGCGACCAGGCGCAGGCCGACAACGCGCGCGTGGAGGAAGAGCGGTACAAGAAGCTCGTCCAGGGTGGGCTGATCGCGCGCGAGCAGTACGACCAGATCCTCACGGCGCACAAGTCGGCGCTGGCGACGGTGGACGCCGCCCGCGCCATGGTGGCGAACCAGAAGGCGCTCGTGCAGGCGGACGCGGCGGCCGTGGAGAACGCGAAGGTCCAGCTGACCTACACCGCCATCCGCGCGCCAATCGAGGGACGGACCGGCAACCTCCTCATCCACCAGGGCAACGTCGTCAAGGCCAACGACATCGGCAACCCCCTGGTCGTGATCAACCGCGTGCACCCGATCAACGTCGTCTTCGCCGTGCCCGAGCGCTTCCTCGACCAGGTCAAGACCGAGTGGGCCAAGGGGCCGCTTGCGGTCGAGGCGACGCCGCAGGGGCAGACCGTCGTGGCGCGCGGCACGCTCAGCTTCGTCAACAACACGGTGGACACGACGACGGGCACGATCCAGCTCAAAGCGGCCTTCAACAACACGGACAACGCGCTCTGGCCGGGCCAGT
>DASYVT010000008.1 GCA_035936835.1 Candidatus Methylomirabilota bacterium
GATGAGCCGGCCGAAGCCCGGCACCACGAAGATCTGCTCGGTCACGACGGCCCCGCCCATGAGCGCGCCCATCTGCAGTCCCAGGATCGTGACGACTGGAATGAGGCCGTTCCGGATCGCGTGGCGGAAGACGACCGCGCGTCCCGTCAGCCCCTTGCTGTACGCGGTCCGGATGTAATCCGCGCTCAGCACCTCGATCATGCTGTTGCGGGTCTGGCGCATGAGCACCGCCGCCAGCGCGGTCCCCAGGACGAAGGCCGGCATCATCATGCGCGTGAGGTTCGCGACGGGGTCCTGGAAGAAAGAGACGAAGCCGGAGGCCGGAAGCCAGCCGAGCCGCACCGAGAAGAACAGGATCAGCATGATCCCGAGCCAGAAGCTCGGCACCGAGAGGCCGCAGAGCGAGAGCCCGTTGGCCACGTAGTCCCAGAGCGTGTTGCGGCGGACGGCGGAGAGGACGCCGACCGGGATGGCGATCGTGAGGGCGACCAGGATGGAGAGGCAGGCCAGCTCGAGGGTGATCGGCAGCTTCTTCGCCACCGTCTGTGTCACGGTCTCGCGGGTGCGGATGGACTCGCCGAGGTCGCCGCGGATCGCCAGGCCGACCCACCGGAAGTACTGGACCGGGATCGGGTCGTTGAGGCCGTACTTCTCGCGGATCTCCGCCAGGCCCGCCTCGTCGGCTTCGGTGCCGGCCATCACGCGCGCGGGGTCGCCCGGGATCATGCGCACGCCCGTGAAGACGATGAGGCTGATCACGGCGAGCGTGACCGCCGAGATGGCGAGGCGCTGGATCAGGTACTCGAGCACGGCGTGTCAGGCGGCCGGCGCCGCCACCCTCTGATGAGCGCGGCCGGCCGCCTCATTCCGGCTACTGCCAGGTCGCGCCCTTGATGCGGATGAGGCCGTCCGGCACAGCCTTGTATCCCTTGAGGCTCTTCGGGTACGCGACGATGTAGTTGAGGTGGTAAAGGTAGAGGATGTTGCGCCGGCCGAAGGCGAACTTGTCCACGGCCTGGCGGTACAGGGACGCGCGCTGGGTCAGGTCGCTGACCTCGCGCGCCCGGTTCAGGATCGCGTCCACGCCCTCGTCGCATGATTGCGTGGTGTTGAGGGTGGCGCCGCAGGTATGGAACTGGAAGATGTTCGCGTCCGGGTCCACCCGGCCGCTCCAGCCGATGAGGAAGGCCTGGTCCTTGCCCGCGTCATTCTCGTTGAGCGCCGAGGCGAACTCGGAGGGCTTGAGTCTGATGTTGAAGCCCGCGTCTTTCGCCATCCCCTGGATGACCTCACCGGCCCGCCGCTGCTGGGGCTCGTTGACGATCATCATCTCGAAGCTGTAGCCGCCGGCCAGGCCGGCGTCGGCCAGGAGCTTCTTGGCCTTGGCGACGTCACGCGCGGGGCAATTGCGGCTCTTGTCGGCGAAGGGGCTCACGGGCGAGATGGGCGTGCAGCCCGGCGTGTACTGGCCGTCCCAGGCGACCTGGTTGAGCGCCACGCGGTCGATGGAGAGGTCCAGCGCCTCGCGCACGCGTGGGTCGTTGGCCAGCGGAGTGCCCAGATCGCCGGGCGGCTGGGGCGGCTTGCCATTCTTATTGCGAAGGTTGATCGTCAGCCCCGAGTAGCCGATGCCCGTCACGCTCGAGACGTCGAACTTCCCCTCCTTACGGAGGTTGGCGGCATCCGTCGGTCCGACGAGATGCATCATGTCGATGTCACCCGAGCGCAAATTCGCCAGGCGCACGTTGTCGTCGGGGATGATGCGGAAGACCAGGCGGTCGAATTTCGCGGCGCCCTTGTCGAAGTAGTGCGGCGATTTCTCGAGCACGATCCGGTCCTGGGAGATGCGCTCCACGAACTGCCACGGCCCCACGCAGACCGGCGCGGTGCCGAACTTGTCGCCAAGCTTGTTCGCCGCAGCCGGCGAGACGGGCATCCCGGAGCGGTCGGCCAAGATCGCCACGAGCGGGGAGAAGGGCGTCTTGAGCCTGAGCCGCACGGTCAGCGGATCCACGACCTCGATGCTGTTGACCGACTCGAGCTCGCTGCGCCGGTTGGAGCCCTTCATGTTGAGGTGGCGGTCCAGCGAGTAGCGGACGGACTCCGCGTTCATGGGCGTGCCGTCGTTGAACTTGACGCCCGGACGCAGCTTGATCGTGACGGTCTTCCCGCCGTCAATGAAGGCGGGCATGTCGGCGGCGAGCTGGGGGAAGATCTTCAGGTTCTCGTCGATCTCGTACAGCTTTTCGCACATCTGGGCAAAGATGATGCGCCCGACATAGGTGCGGGATAGGGTGGGATCGAGGATGTCGGGGTCCTGGCTGAGCGCTACCACCAGGGTCTTCTTCTGGGCCAGGGCCGGCTCCGCCGCCAGCGTGAGGGCGATCAGGAGGGCCGTGAGCGTCGTCAGCGCGCGCCGCATGAGCATGGGCACTGCCTCCATCTTTTGATGGTTGACCGCCGGGGGTGGTTGACCGCCAGGTGACCTGGCCGCGAAACCGCGCCCATCATACATCTGCTACGGTAGGCGCGAAAAGGAGGGAATCATGACGGAGTCACGGCAGCACCAGGTGGAGCTGGCGAACATGGCGGGCATCATCGAGCGCCTGGCGGGTGAGCTCGCGCTGGGCGAGGAGCCCGCGCGATTCATCGCCGCCCTCGAGGGCCTGCCCGAGGACGAGGTCGAAGACGAGGACGAGGCGCCGCGGGATGAATGAGGAGAGCCTGGCGGGCCTTGCTGCGGGCATCAGGGCGCGGCGGATCTCCCCGGTCGAGGCTGTCGAGCGCTGCCTGGCCAGGATCCGGAAGTGGGACAGTCGCCTCCACGCCTTCATCCGCCTCGACGAGGAGGGCGCGCTCGAGGCGGCGCGCTCTCTCGAGGCCGACGCCGCGGCCGGGCGCTGGCGCGGGCCGCTCCACGGCGTGCCGCTGGGCTTCAAGGACCTCTGCCACCTCCACGGCCTGCCGACCTCCTGCGGCACGCGCATGCCCGAGTACTTCGTCGGCGCGGGCGAGTGCTCCGCGGCGCGGCGGCTCCTCGACGCCGGCGCCATCAGCCTGGGCAAGCTCAACATGACGGAGCTCGCGATGGGCGCCTACGGTGACAACGCCCACCACGGTGATGTCGACAATCCGTGGCTCGCGGGGCATGCGGCCGGCGGCTCATCGAGCGGCTCGGCCGCGGGAGTCGCGGCGGGGTTCTTCGCGGGCGCCGTCGGATCGGACACGGGCGGCTCCATCCGGCTCCCCGCCGGCTGCTGCGGTGTCGTCGGCATCAAGCCGACGTACGGCCGCGTCAGTCGCGCGGGCGCCATGGTGCTGTCATGGTCCATGGACCACCTGGGCCCGCTCGCCTGGACCGCGCGGGATGCCGCGCTGATGTTGAAGGTGATGGCCGGGCGCGATCCGGCCGACGCGACCGCGAGCCGCCGCGCGGTGCCCGATTACGCGGGCGGGCTCGAGGGCGGCATCAGCGGGGTGCGGATCGGCCTGCCGGAGAACTACTTCTTCGAGGGCGTGGACGAGGAGATCGCCGTCGGTGTCCGGCAAGCCGCGCGGCAGCTCGAGGGGCTGGGCGCGCGGGTCAGCGAGATCCGCCTCCCCGATCCCAGGGACATGACGGACGTGGCCATGCTGATCACGCGCGCGGAGGCCTCGACGATCCACGCCCGGGTGTTCCGGGAGCGGCCGCAGGATCTCCAGCCCGTGGCGCGAGCGCGCCTCCAGGTGGGCTTCGGCATCTCCGCGTACGATTATCTCCAGGCGCTTCGCTTGCGCGCGAAGCTGACGCGGGCCTTCGTGCGCGAGGTCTTCGCGGAGGTGGACGTGCTGCTCACGCCCGTGATCCCCGAGTCGCCGCCCGCGCTGGCCGCGCTCAAGACCGCCACGGTGGACGAGTTCAACGCGCGGGCGGGGCGCTTCTCACGCTTGACGCGGCCGTTCAACGGCTCGGGGCTGCCCGCGATCTCCGTGCCCTGCGGCTTCACGGCCGCGGGGCTGCCGCTCGGCTTCCAGGCGGTGGGGCGACCTTTCGACGAGGCGCTCTTGCTGAGGCTGGGGCACACGTACCAGGAAGCCGCCGGCTGGCATCGCCGCCGGCCGTCGTTGGATTGAATCACCCCCTCACCCTCCCCTCAGGGGAGAGGGGAGGGTGAGGGGGCCTACAGTACGTAGTGCAGTAGGTAGACGCCGGTGATGGCGCCCGGCTCGGCTCCCCGTCGCTCGAGCGCGGCCGCGCCGAGAGCGTCCGCGCACGCGTGATGGACGATGTCGGCGTCGATGCCCTCCACGAGCAGCACCCAGCGCGCCACCTCGTCGGGCTTGTCGCGGATCGACTTCTCCGCCGTCTTGACGGTGGTCGTCTCGACGTCAGCCTCGCAGAGATGCGCCGCCGAGATGCCGGGCCGCTCGAGGAGCTTGGGCAGGGCCTCGCCCGTCAGCCACCGGCGCAGCGACTGCTCGCGCCCCGCCGACGGGCCCAGGCGGATGGTCGCCATCGCGCCGCCGATGCCGCGCCCGATCGACAGCGTGTTGCGGCAGGCAGTGCGGTTCGAGTTCCTGAAGAGCGCGAGGCATTTCCGGGTCCACGGCGTCGGGTTGTTGAGGCGCTCGACGTAGGCGGGGCTCGCCAGCGTCTCGAGCGTCTCGGTCTCGTACATCATGAAGTACTTGGGCGCCGCCGCGACTGCGACGTAGCGCCGGCCCCGCAGGAACCCGGGCACGCCGCACCGCTCCGGCATGTGCTCGCGGGTGTGCCAGTCGTTGTAGTCGGCCTCTCCGGAGGCCTCCACGTCGGCCCAGAACGCAAGAATAGCTTTGCCAAGGAAGCTCATGCGGCCGACCCTACCCGCGCGGCGGCCGTGCGTCAAGAGGGCGGCGGCCGGCGGCGGCTGTTGTGGGATACACTACCGGCCATGGCCACCCCGGCGCGCAGGACCTGGACCGCGATCGTCCGCCTCCTCGAGCGGGACGAGCGCGTCTTCGCGTTCCTCCTGGCCGTGGTCATGGTCGGGGGCCTCGCGAGCCTCGGCCTCGCCCTCCGTCCCCGGCACCGTATCGACCTGCCCCCCCTCGTGTTCTGGTTCGCCATGTACAAGGTGGGCATCCTCGCCCTCGTTAGCGTCAACCCGCGCTCGACGCGCGTGGTCTTCAGCGGCGCGCTGGCGGTGGACCTCCTGCTCATCTTCGCGCTCCTCTACCTCACGGGTGGCGGCGAGAGCCTCTTCTACCTGCTCTTCTTCCCGCTGGTCGCGGTCAACGCCTACTACTTCGGCCCGACGGTGGGTTTCGCCGGTGCGGTGGTGGCGGGCCTGCTCTTCGCCGCGGCGGCCGCCCTGGCGACGCCCTGGGTCGGCTGGTACCCCGTCTTCATGCTGATCGGGCTGGTCGGCCTGCCCGCGCTCGCCGTGGGCGTCGTGGCCAACCGCGAGCGGCGCGCGCGCGCGGAGGTGGAGCGCCTGAACGCCGAGCTGACGGGCACGCTGACGCGGCTCCAAGGGGCGCAGGCCGAGCTGCTCGTCGCGGAGCGGATGGCGACGGTCGGCAAGCTGTCGCTCAAGGTCGCTCACGAGGTGCGCAACCCCATCGCGGCCATCGAGCTCAACGCCGAGCTGGTCGGCGACCTCGTCAAGGAGCGCGGCGGCGCGGACATGGAGGAGGCGGCCACGCTCGTGACCGCCATCCGCGAGCAGGTCAACGCGCTCGACGCCATAACCGAGGAGTACCTGGCCTTCGCCCGCTTTCCGCGGCCGCAGTACGACGAGGACTCGGTCAACGAGATGGTGGCGGCGCTCGTCGAGTTCGTGCGGCCGGTGGCCGCGCGGCAGGGCAGCGCGGTCGAGGCGACGACCGATCAGGCCGTGCCGCCCATGGCCATCGACCGGACGCTCCTGCGTCAGGCCATTCTGAACCTCGTCAAGAACGGGCTCGAGGCGCTGGGCCGCGGCGGCAAGCTCACCGTCGCCACCCACCGTGTGGACGATCAGGTGGAGATCGCCATCCGCGACACCGGCCCCGGCATCACGCCCGACGTCGGCACGCGCCTCTTCGAGCAGTTCTTCACCACGAAGCCGCAGGGCACGGGGCTGGGGCTCTACATCTCGCGGCAGATCATCGAGGAGCACGGGGGCACGCTCCGCTGGGAGAGCGCCCCGGGCCGGGGCACGACGTTCACCGCGTCGCTGCCCATCAAGAGGACCGAAGATGTCTGAACAGGCGACGCTGCTGGTGGCCGACGACGACCCTGCGGTGCGGCAGAGCCTCGAGCGCACGCTCATGCGGGAGGGTTACGCCGTGGTGCTGGCTCCCGACGGGCAGGCCGCCCTCGACCTGCTCCGGAAGGGCGGTGTCGATCTCCTGCTCTCCGACCTCAAGATGCCGGGGCTGACCGGGCTCGAGCTCCTGAAGGAAGCCAAGGCCGTGGCGCCCGATGTGGACGTCATCCTTCTGACGGCCTTCGGCACCGTCGAGGAGGCCGTCCGCGCGATGAAGGACGGCGCCATCGACTTCCTGACCAAGCCGCTCCAGCGCGTCCAGCTGCTGCGCGTGGTCCGGCAGGCGCTCGAGCGCCGTTCGCTGATCCAGCAGAACCGCGCGCTGCAGCGGCGCCTGGACGATCTCCTGGGCGAAGGCAATGCCATCGGCGTCAGCCCGGCCTTCAAGCAGATGATGACCTTGATCGAGCAGGTCGCCGACAGCTCGGCGACCGTCCTGATCCAGGGCGAGAGCGGCACCGGCAAGGAGCTGGCCGCGCGTGCCATCCACGACCGGTCACCGCGTCGGCAGGGGCCATTCATCGCCGTCAACTGCGCCGCGCTGCCCGAGACCTTACTCGAATCCGAGCTCTTCGGCTACGAGAAGGGTGCCTTCACCGGCGCCGCCGGCCGCAAGGAGGGGCGCTTCGAGCTGGCCGACGGCGGCACGCTCTTCCTCGATGAAGTCGCCGACCTTTCCCCCGTCACGCAGCCGAAGATCCTCCGGGTCCTCCAGGAGGGCGAGTTCGAGCGGGTGGGCGGCACACGCACCATCCGGGTCGACGTGCGCATCGTCACCGCGACCAACCAGGACCTGGCCCAGCTGGTGCGCGACAAGCGCTTCCGCGAGGATCTCTACTACCGGCTCAACGTCATCACGATCACGACGCCGCCGCTTCGCGAGCGCCGCGAGGACATCCGGGTGCTGGCCCAGCATTTCCTGCGCCTCTACGCCGCCAAGAACAACCGCGCCCTCGAGGCTTTCAGCGACGAGGCGATGGGCTGCCTCGAGGCCTACCGCTGGCCGGGCAACGTCCGCGAGCTCGAGAACGTCGTCGAGCGCGCGGTGGTGCTGGCTCGCGGCGCCGTCATCGAGGTCGGCAACCTGCCCGGGAACGTCACGGAGCGCTCGGTCACGTTCACCCGCGAAGTGCCGGAGCCAGGGCAGCCGGCCGCGCCGGGCGCGGTGCCGGACGGCGTCTTCACGATCCGCATCGGCACGCCGCTGGCCGAGATCGATCAGCGCGTTCTCGAGGAGACGCTGCGGTTCGCGAAGGGCAACCGCACCGTCACCGCCAAGCTGCTCGGCGTCGATCCCAAGACGGTCTTCCGCAAGCTCAAGCAGGCCGAAGGGGGCGCCGACGAACCCTCCGACAAGGCGCCGGAGGCCTGACCCGTGGCCTTCGAGCAGATCCGCTACGACGCCGTTGACGGCGTCGCCACCGTCACGCTCAACCGGCCCGAGAAGCTCAATGCCGTTACGAGCGTGCTGCTGCGCGAGCTCATCGCGGCCTTCGATGACGCCGACGCGGACGACACCGTCCGCGCGGTGATCGTGACGGGCGCCGGGCGGGCCTTCTGTGCCGGTGCGGACCTGTCCGCCGGTACACAGACTTTTGACCGCTCCAAGCGGCAGCGCCCGGAGGGCGACGGCGAGCACCGTGACGGCGGCGGGCTCGTAGCGCTCCGGATCTACGACATGAAGAAGCCGGTGATCGCAGCCATCAACGGCCCGGCCGTAGGCTTCGGCGTCACGATGACGCTTCCCATGGATATCCGCATCGCCTCGTCGGCGGCGCGCTTGGGCTTCGTCTTCGCGCGGCGCGGCGTCGTGCCGGAAGCCTGCAGCACGTGGTTCCTGCCTCGGCTCGTCGGCATGCAGCGCGCCGCCGAGTGGGTCTACACGGGGCGGGTCTTCGGGGCGGAGGAGGCGCTCGCCGGCGGGCTCGTGAGCCGCGTCGTGCCGCCCGACGCGCTGTTGCCGACGGCGCTCGCCCTGGCGCGAGAGATCGCGGACAACACGTCCGCCGTCTCAGTAGCGCTGGCCAGGCAGATGATGTGGAAGCTCCTGGGCACGGATCACCCGATGGATGGGCACCGCCTCGACTCGCGCGGCATGGCCTGGACCGGACGCTCCGCGGACGCCCGTGAAGGCATCGCCTCCTTTCTCGAGAAGCGCCCGCCTCGCTTCACTCTCAAGCCCAGCCGGGACATGCCGCCCTTCTACCCGTGGTGGAGCGAGCGCTCCTTTAAGTGAGGGGCCCAGGTAAGTGAGGGGCCCGGGTACGTGATGGGCCCGGGGCGCCTCTTCCGGCTCGACCGGACGCGCCTCCTCTGCGTCCTCCTCTTCTGCAACACCTTCGGCGTGGGCGCCTTCGGCCCCCTCCTGCCGGAAATCGGCCGCACTCAGTCGCTGGCCGACTGGCAGCTGGGGATGGCGGCCGCCGCCTTCGGCTTTGCGCGCATGGCCGCGGCCATGCCCACAGGGCTGCTGGTCGCCCGGCGCCTTGCAGCGACGCTCATGGCCGCGCCCGCGGTCCTCATTGCGGGGCTCCTGCTCCTCGTGAGCTCCGGGCCGTTTCCCATATTGCTGGCGGGGCGCTTCCTGCTCGGCGTCGCGCACACGCTGACCATGGTGGGCGGGCTCACGGCGATTCTCCTCGAAGACCAGGGTCCGGGCGCCTCGCTCAGGCTCAACAAATTCGAGTTCTCGGGCATGCTGGGCCTCCTGGGCGGCTTATGCGTGGTCGGCATCATGCCGGCGGCCTGGGGATGGAAGGTCTCGCTCGTCCTTGCCTCGATGCCGGCGCTCATCCCGCTCTTCCTGATTCCCGCCATGGGGCGCGCGTTTCCCAAGGCGCCCCGCGCCGAGCGCGACGTCGCGCCGGCGGAGGAGCGCCTGACCGAGCGGCGGGGGGACACGGGCGTCGTCGCCCTCATGTTCAGCGCCGGCATCGTCTTCGCGCTCTCCTGGTCGGCGGTGAGCGCGTTCGTGATTCCGATCCGCGGCACGCGCGAGTTCGGGCTGTCGCGCACCGGCATCTCCTGGCTCCTCGCGATGACGCAGGTCATCGACCTCGCGGTCCTGATCCCGGTGGGGCGGCTCGCCGACCGCGTGGGGCGCGGCCTCGTCTTGGGCGCCGTCTGCGTCGCCCTCGGTCTCGGCACCCTCGGCGTGGGGCTCGGCTCCTTCCCGTGGTTTGCGCTCGGCTGCGCCTGCTTCGGCCTGGGGCTCGGCGGATGGATGCTGCCGCTCGGCGTGATCCGGGAGCACACCCCGGTCTCGCGGCTCGCATGGCAGACCGGGCTCTATCGCGTCGGCGTGGACTCGGCCATCTTCCTGGGACCGCTCGTGGCCGGTGTCCTCGAGGGCGGCGGGCAGCGGGTCTTCCTCGCGGTCATCGGCGGCGGGGCCTTGCTGCTCGGCGCGCGATTCATCTGGCGCCCAAGCCCTTGATCTGCAGGACCGATGTTATGCTACCGCCCACCTGAGAGGAGGGTTCATGGTCATCACGGATTCGCAGGTCCACATCTGGGGCGCCGACACACCCGATCGACCGTGGCCGCCGGGCCGAGCGCACCAGGCGCAGAAGCCGTACCCCGTCACCAAGGACATGCTGCGGAACGCCATGGACGAGGCGGGAGTCGCGCGCGTCGTCATCGTACCGCCCTCGTGGGAAGGGGATAGGAACGACCTTGCCCTCGAGGCCGCGCGCCTGCACCCCGACCGCTTCGCCGTGATGGGGCGGCTCGCCGTCGAGAAGCCCGAGAGCCGGGCGCTCGTCGCGGGATGGAGGAAGCAGCCGGGCATGCTCGGCTTGCGCTTCACCTTCCACACCGATCTCCAGAAGCCGTGGCTCACCGACGGTACGGCGGACTGGCTCTGGCCCGCCGCCGAGAATGCGGGCGTCCCGGTGATGGTCTTCGTGCCGGGCTCGCTGCCCGTCGTGGACGGCATCGCCGCCAAGTATCCCGGGCTCAAGCTCGTCATCGACCATCTCGCGATCTGGGGCGATCGGCGGGACGGGGCAGCCTTCGAGCACCTGCCCGATCTCCTCAAGCTCGCCAAGCGGCCGAACGTGGCGGTCAAGTCGTCCGCGCTGCCGTGTTATTCGACGGAGCCGTATCCGTTCCGCGCGCTCCACGAGCCTCTCCACCGGATCTTCGATGGCTTCGGGCCCGAGCGCATGTTCTGGGGCACCGACTGGACACGACTGACGTGCTCCTATCGCCAGGCCGTGACCATGTTCACCGAGGAGCTGGCGTGGCTCAAGGGCGCCGACCTCGAGGGAGTCATGGGGCGCGGCCTGTCGGCGTGGCTCGGCTGGCCGCAGGGCACGTAACGTGGCGACCCGGCGCGAGACCGACAGCATGGGCGCCGTCGAGGTGCCCGCCGACCGCTACTGGGGCGCGCAGACCCAGCGCTCGCTCGAGCACTTCAAGATCGCCGGGGAGCGCTTCCCGCCCGAGATGATCCGGGCCTTCGGCCTGCTCAAGAAGGCCTGCGCCGAAGTCAATGCCGAGCTCGGGCTCTTGCCGAAGGACGTCGTGCACGCCATCGTCCAAGCCGCGGACGAAGTGATCGCCGGCACCCTCGACGCGCATTTTCCACTGGTAGTCTGGCAGACCGGCAGCGGGACGCAGAGCAACATGAACGCCAACGAGGTCATCGGCAACCGGGCGATCGAGCTCCTGGGCGGCCAGATGGGCTCGAAGAAGCCGGTGCATCCGAACGACCACGTCAACCGCTCCCAGTCGTCCAACGACACCTTTCCGACGGCCATGCACCTGGCCGCCGTGAGCGAGATCGTCACGCGTCTGATTCCCGCGGTCGAGCGGCTGCGGGACGTGCTCGACGGAAAGGCGCGCGCCTTCGCCGACATCGTCAAGATCGGCCGCACGCATCTTCAGGACGCGACGCCGCTGACCCTCGGGCAGGAGATCTCGGGCTGGGTGGCGATGCTCGACACGAGCCTGGGCGCGATTCGCGCCACCTTGCCCGCCCTCTTCCAGCTCGCGATAGGCGGCACAGCCGTCGGCACCGGGCTCAACGCGCCGAAAGGATTCGGCGAGCGGGTGTCGGCGCGCCTGGCGGCGCTGACCGGGCTGTCGTTCACGAGCGCGCCGAACAAGTTTCAGGCGCTCGCGTCCCACGAGGGCTTGGTCGCCGCGAGCGGGGCGCTGAAGACCCTGGCCACCTCGCTGACCAAGATCGCCAACGATGTCCGCTGGCTCGCCTCGGGACCGCGGGCGGGCTTGGGCGAGCTACGCATCCCGGAGAATGAGCCCGGCAGCAGCATCATGCCCGGCAAGGTCAACCCGACCCAGTGCGAGGCCATGACCATGGTGTGCGCCCAGGTGATCGGCAACGACGTGGCCGTGACCATCGGCGGCGCCTCGGGCAACTTCGAGCTCAACGTCTTCAAGCCGCTCATCATTCACAATGTTTTACGCTCGATCCTCCTGCTCGCCGACGCCTGCGAGTCATTTCGCGAGCATTGCGCCCAAGGCATCGAGCCCGATCGCGAGCGGATCGCGCGTCACGTGCACGAATCGCTCATGCTGGTGACCGCGCTCGCGCCGCATATCGGCTACGATAAGGCGGCGGAGATCGCCAAGCACGCCCACCACAAGGGGATGACGCTCCGCGAGGCGGCGCTCCAGCTGGGGCACGTCACGGCGCAGGATTTCGACCGCATCGTCAGGCCCGAGACCATGACCGGGCCGGACCCCGAGGAGGCCCCATGACCCCGCTCAAGTTCGGCGACGTCACGGTCAGCAAGGTGGTCGAGCTCGACCGCTCCGCCACTCCCGTCGGCTTCATGCTCCCGGACGCGACGCCCGAGCGGATCGCCGCGCAGCGCGAGTGGCTGGGGCCCGAGCTGCTCGACCCCGTCACGGGGAATCACAGGGCGACCATCCACTCCTACATCGTCCGCACGCCCTGGCACACCATCGTCATCGACACCTGCGTCGGCAACGACAAGCCGCGCAACGGCGTTCAGCCCTGGCACATGCGCAGCGGCTCGTATCTGGCGGACCTGTCGGCGGCCGGCCTCAAGCCCGAGGACGTGGACCTCGTCGTCTGCACGCACCTGCACGTGGACCACGTCGGGTGGAACACGCGGCTCGTGGGAGCCCGCTGGGTGCCGACCTTCCCCAAGGCGAAGTACATCTTCGCGCGCGACGAGTTCGAGTTCTGGAAGAAGGAGAGCGAGACGGGCAAGGAAGAGTTCGGGCTGATCGACGACAGCGTCATGCCCATCGTCAAGGCCGGTCTCGCCGAGCTGGTGCCGAGCGACTACGTCATCGACGACAGGCTCCAGCTCGAGCCCTCGCCGGGACATACACCGGGGCACGTCAACGTGCGCCTCCGGACCAAGGCGGGCGAGGCCGTGTTCACGGGCGACATGATGCACCGGCCCATCCAGGTCGCCGAGACCGACTGGAACAGCCGCTTCTGCAGCGACGGGCCGCTGGCGCGAAAGACGCGGCGCGCCTTTGTCGAGAAGCACGCCGGTGCCGACGTCACGATCCTGGCCGCCCACTTCCCCGTGCCCGGGCGCATCGTCGCCCCCGGCGGCACGGCGCGCTTCCAGCCTCTCGCCTCTTAGCCAGTAAGTCCGTTCTGCGCTGGACAGCGAGCGGTTTCCTGCGCTGCGAAGGTGACGACTATTGGGCGCATCGCTACTACGCCGTCGATGAATTGATCCGCCCGGTCCCGGTAGATCGCCTTGGCTCTAGAAGTACGTTTCTAGGATCTACTTTTTCTCTTGGGCGACGGCCGCTTCAGCGGCCTGGAAGCCGATCTTGCTGTGGGTGCCGTCACAGAACGGCTTGGTGACCGACGCACCGCAGCGGCACAGCGCGAACCGCGGCCCTCGCCCGCTCGTGTCGATCTTGTTGCCGTTAACATCTACTAACTCGACCTCGCCTTCCACCAGATACGGCCCGTTGGGCCTGATGCTGATCTTGACGGCCAACGACGCACCTCCTCACAAGGTTTTGAAGTTCGCCATACCATAGCACAGCGGTCACGGCCCGGCGCGGACGAGATCCTGCAGGGGGAACTGGGAGTTGCGGCCGGTGCGGGGATCGCTGAGGTGTCGGTCGATCAGGGCACTCAGGCCGAGGTGCTCGTCCAACTCGCGGGGCAACAGCAGCCCGGCGTCAGAGGTCACCGTCGAGCCGCGGAATTCGAAGCGAAGTTGGGGATTGAACGAGAGGCGAACCGGGTCCGATTTCGCGTCACCCATTGGGTGGTGCCCTCCATACCAGCGAGGAGCCCCCGAGAGCCGCATTTCATGCAGGCGTTGAGCGATTATCGCCCGGTCCGTTCGCCTTTCAAATCGAAAATGCGGGCGTAGCCCTTGAAGCCGATCTTCTCGTGCCCGCCGTCGCAGAGGGGCTTGTTGGCCGAGGCGCCGCACCGGCAGAGATAGGCCGCGTCGCCCTTGACGGCGAACGGGTTGCCCTGGGCGTCCTGCACCTCGATACCGTCGCCCTTGACCATGAGGGGGCCATCTGGAATCGGCTTGACCGTGACTGACATGCGTGTCTGCTTTGCCTAGCAGGGGATGATGAATCGCTGAGGCCTGAGTATACTCCATGCCATGAGCACGATGGCCGACCGGCTGATCGAGGCGATGACGAAGTCCGCCGCGCGGCAGTACGGGACGGAGCGGGTGACGGAGCTCGCCCACGCGCTCCAGTGCGCCGAGCTGGCCGCCGCCGCCGGCGCCGACGAGGAGCTGGTCCTCGCCTGCCTGCTGCACGATGTGGGCCGGTATGCCGTCGCCCAGGAGGAGATCGGCGACACGCTCGAGCAGGTCGCGCCGCGCGGGGGGAAGGTGCCTGGCCACCACGAGGCCGGCGCCGATCTGATCCAGCCGTACGTGCCCGAGCGTGTGGCTGTCCTCGTGCGCGCGCATGCCGACGCCAAGCGCTACCTCTGCGCCGCCGAGCCCGGCTACTACGACACGCTCTCCAAGGGCTCGAAGCACACGCTGACGCTCCAGGGCGGGGTGATGACTGCCGATGAGGCCGTGAGCGCGGCGACGCAACCGTGGTGGCCGGACGCGCTGCGCCTCCGACGCTGGGACGACCAGGCCAAGGTGGTGGGCCAGCCCACGCGGGAGCTTGCCTCGTGGGAGCCGCTGCTGCGGAAGTACTTCGGCGCGCCGCGCGCAGGGCGCTAGGCCGTCGCCGTGCGCCACGAGCCTCCGCTGCCCGCGCCATTCGAGACCCTCTTCGCAGAACTCGAGGAGATCAAGTCCTCGGGCTCCGGCAGCAGCTTTCACGAGTGCTTCGGGTGCGGTCCCCACCACGACATCGGACTCCGCGTCCGGAACTTCAGGACGGAGGTGGGTGTCCTCTCGCCCATCGTGATCCCCAAGCGCTTCGAGGGACCGCCCAGGGGCGCTCATGGCGGCATCGTCGCGGCGTATCTGGATGAAGTGCTGGCGGCCGCGGCCGTCGGCCACACGGGCCGCATCCACGTGACGGGAGAGCTCTCCGTGCGCTACCTCAAGCTTACGCCCATCGAGCGTCCGCTCCTGGGCCGCGGTCGCGCCGTCAAGGACGCCTCCAAGTACCTCGACCTCGAGGGGACTCTCGAAGTTCTTGAGACGGGCGAAGTCGTCGCGAAGGCGACCGGCCGCTTCTTTCCGATGCCCGGCGGGCCGATGCCCGGCGGGCCGATGCCCGGCGGGCCGATGCCCCAGACGCGCTAGGCGACGCGCGCGAACTTCTGGAGGCTGCGGATCTCGCGCGGCGGCTTCTCGTGCTGTCCCGTGTTGGTCCAGGAGACCTCCGAGACGTAGACGTCGCCGCGCGAGTCCGTGACGACGCCGTGCGGGGCGATGAACTCGCC
Source organism: Candidatus Methylomirabilota bacterium (assembly GCA_035936835.1). Taxonomy (NCBI): domain Bacteria; phylum Methylomirabilota (SeqCode); species Candidatus Methylomirabilota bacterium. The sequence goes on from DASYVT010000008.1 coordinate 15,124, forward strand.
CGGCTTTTCGCCGGCGAACTGCCCGCCGAAGCGCGCGATCTTCTGCCCCTTGGCGTCCAGCACGGTCACGCGGGGCCCGAGATTCGCCACCGATTGGTTGACCGGCAGGGCGTGCCCCAGCTCGCCAACGTAGAAGGTCCCGCCGTTCTGGGTGCGGTCCACGAAGAGCCCGGAAGGGCGGTGGAGGTTGTTCCACTGGCCCTGGTACGTGCCCTTGCCGTCGAAGATCTGGACGCGGTGGTTCTCGCGGTCGGCGACGTAGACGAGGCCGTCGCGGTCCGTGACGAGGTTGTGCGGCAGGTTGAAGTGGCCCGGGTCGGTGCCCGGCTCGCCCCAGGACATGACGTGCTTGCCGTCGGGCGAGTACTTGTGCACGCGCGAGTTGCCGTAGCCGTCGGAGATGAAGAGGTAGCCGCTCTTCGGGCAGATAGCGACGTGCGTCGGGCGGTTGAAGGGCTTGCCGCCCTGGAGCGTCGCCGGCGTGTCGGGGTTGCCGATGACGAGCAGGCACTTGCCGTCGGGCGTGAACTTCCGGACCGTGTGGTGGAGATCGTCGGTCAGCCACACCATGCCGTCGGCGTCGATCGTGATGCCGTGCGCCCGGCGCACCAGGCCCTCGCCCCACGAGCGGAGGAACTTGCCGCCACGGTCGAAGACGATAACCGGGTGCTCGCCCCGCGTGAAGCAGAAGACGTTGTCCTTGGCGTCCACGGCGACACCCGCCACCTCGACGTAGCGCCAGCCGTCAGGCAGCGTGCCCCAGCCCTCGATGACCTTGAAGTTCATGCGGACTCCTCGATGGCCCTGTCCATGCGGTCGAAGCGTCGGCGCAGGGGCTCGCGGGCCTCTTCGTGGGTGATGACGTAGAGCCGGTTGGCCTTGACGGCGCGGAGCACGCGCCCCGCGACATGCTCCGGCGTGAGATAGCGGCCGATCAGCTCGATCCCGTCGCTCGCAGGCGGGCCGCCAGGATTCTTGAGATCGGCCGGCTGGCTGCGCTCGCTGGTCCGGATGTTGGTGGCCACGCCCATCGGGCAGAGCACCGAGACGCCGATGTTGTACTGGCGCAGGTCCTTCTGGAGCGTCTCGCTGAGACCGACGACGGCGTACTTGCTCGTGTTGTAGACGCCGAGGCCCTGCGAGGCGATCAGCCCCGCCATGGAGGCCGTGTTGACGATGTGGCAGGGTTGCTTCTGGGCGATCATGCGCGGCACGAAGGCTTCGACGCCGTGGACGACGCCCCAGAGGTTGACGCCCAGCACCCACTCCCAGTCGCCGTGGGTGGCGGATTCGAGGCCGCCGTGGACCGCGACGCCCGCGTTGTTGCAGAGGACGTGGGTCCCGCCGAGCTCCTTCCAGGCCCGCTCGGCGAGCGCCTGGACGGAGGCGAGCTTGGTCACGTCCGTCTTGACGGTGACCGCCTTGGCGCCCGCCTTCAGGACACCCGCGGCGGTCTCGGCCATGCCGGTCTCGTCCAGATCCGCCACGACGACGCTGGCGCCCTCGCCCGCGAATGCGAGACAGAGCGCGCGGCCGATGCCGCTGGCTCCGCCGGTGACGACGGCGACCTTGCCCTTGAGATTCTCCATGTGGTCTCCCAGTGATTGGACCCGGTGAGTGTCGCGCCGGGGGCGAAGGGATGTCAAGTGTCACCGCGCCGCGACGGTGGTAATATCTGCCGCCATGGACTACCGTCTGCCCACGACCGTGGTGCCCAAGCGCTACGATCTCAGGCTCGAGCCCGACCTGGCGGCCGCCACCTTCTCGGGCGAGGCCGTCATCACGGTAGAGGTCGAGACGACGCTCACCGAGATCGTGCTCAACGCGGCCGAGCTCCTGATCCAGAGCGCGTCGGTCGTCCGGGGGGGCGGCGTCCCCATCCACGGCTCCATCACTCTGGACGAGGCGGCCGAGCGCGCCCGGCTCGTCTTCCCCGCGGCGATCGCGCCGGGGGAGTGGCGGCTGACCCTCCGGTTCACTGGAACGTTGAACGATCGGCTCCACGGGTTCTACCGCAGCACGTATAAGGACGCCGCGGGCCAGCCGCACACCCTCGCCGCCACGCAGTTCGAATCCACCGACGCGAGACGGGGCTTCCCGTGCTGGGACGAGCCCGCGTTCAAGGCGGTCTTCGGCGTCACGCTGGTGGTGGCCGGGAACCTGGCCGCGGTCTCGAACACCGCGGTGGTCAGGGAAGAGCCGCTCGGCGACGGGCGCAAGCGTGTCGCGTTCGCCGACAGCATCAGGATGTCCACCTATCTCGTGGCTTTCGTGGTCGGCGAGCTGGAGGCGACGGAGACGGTCATGGTCGGGCAGACGCCGCTCCGGGTCTGGTGCGTGCCGGGCAAGAAGCACCTCGCGCGCTTCGCGCTCGAGATCGGCGCCTTCTCGCTCGACTTCTTCGAGCGCTACTACGGGCTGCCGTATCCGGGCGACAAGGTCGATCTCCTCGCCATCCCGGACTTCGCCGCCGGCGCCATGGAGAACCTGGGCGCCATCACCTTCCGCGAGAACGCGCTGCTCGTGGACGAGGCGGCGGCCTCGCACTCCGAGCTCGAGCGCATCGCGGACGTGGTCGCGCACGAGGTCGCCCACATGTGGTTCGGCGACCTGGTGACCATGACGTGGTGGAACGGCATCTGGCTCAACGAGGCCTTCGCCACCTTCATGGAACTGGTGGCGGTGGACGCCTGGAAGCCCGAGTGGAAGCGCTGGGTCACCTTCGGCGTCTCGCGCGCCGCGGCCATGGGCGTGGACGGTCTCGAGGCGACGCGGCCCATCGAGGTCGAGGTGCGCAACCCGCACGACTGCGTCGCCATGTTCGACCTCCTCACGTACGAGAAGGGCGCGTCCGTGCTGCGGATGCTCGAGCAGCACCTGGGCGCCGACGTCTTCCGCGATGGTGTCCGCCTCTACCTCGAGCGGCACCGGTACGCGAACGCCGAGACCACCGATCTCTGGAAGGCGCTCGGGGACGCGGCGCGCCAGCCCATCCCCGCGGTCATGGACGGCTGGATCTTCAAGCCGGGCTATCCGCTCATCACCGTCGAGCCCGACGGCACGGGGCTCAAGGTCTCGCAGCGCCGCTTCAGCTACCTGGGCGGTGAGGCCGACGGCGGGCAGCGCTGGCGCATCCCGGTCGTGCTGCGCGCCTCCGTCAAGCACGGCTACATCGAGCGGCGGCTGCTGCTCGACGGCGACGCGGTGGCCGTCGCGCTGCCGGCCAAGGCGGACTGGGTCGTGGGCAACTCCGGCGGCACCGGTTTCTACCGCGTGCGGTACGCGCCCGCGCTCCTCAAGAAGCTCGCCGGCGCCGTCGCCAAGATCGCGCCGATCGAGCGCTTCAACCTTCTGAGCGACAGCTTCGCGCTGGTCCAGGCCGGGCTCATGCCCGCCGCGGACTTCCTCGACCTGACGGCTCGCTTCACCGCCGAAACCGACCGCAACGTCTGGACCGCGCTGACCTCCTCGCTCGCCTACGTCAACCGCGTGATCGCTGACGACCTCCGGCCCGCGCTCGAGTCGCTCGCGCGCCATCGACTGGCGGCGGCCGCCGCGCTCATCGGCTGGGAGCCGCAGGAGGAGGAGACCGAGCTGGACAGGCAGCTGCGCGGGGATCTCCTGCGCGCGCTCGGCACGCTCGGGAACGACCCGGCGGTGCAAGCGCGCGCCCGCGTCGCCTACGCCCGCTACCGCGAGGACGAGGGATCCGTGGACGCCAACGTGCTGCCTGCCGTCATCGCCATCCTGGCCGGATCGGGCGCGGAGGCCGAGTATGCGGAGTTCCGCGACCGCTTCAAGCGCGCCCGCACGCCGCAGGAAGAGCAGCGCTACCTCTACGCGCTGGCCGGCTTCCGCCAGCCGGATCTCTTGCGGCAGACGCTCGAGATGACCGTGAACGGCGAGGTGCGGAGCCAGGACGCGCCCTTCGTGATCCGGACCCTGCTGACGAGCGTGTACGCGCGCGGACAGGCGTGGGACTTCGTCAAGGGACACTGGGATGTCATGGCGCGGCAGTATCCGGAGAGCGCGTACCGCCGCATGTACGAGGGTGTGCCCGCGCTAGTGAGTCCCGCGTGGGAGCAGGACGTGCGCGCGTTCTTCGCCGACAACAAGATCGATCTCGGCGGCAGGACGCTCCAGCAGTATCTCGAGCAGCTCCGCGTGGCGGTGGCCTTTCAGCAGCGCGAGGCCGAGGCGCTCGCGGCGTACCTCTCCCGGCAGAAGCCGCGCTAGCGTCCATGGCCGCGGCGACCGCCACGATCCTCTTCCCCTCAGGCAACGTCACCGTCACGGGCGAGGCCGACGCGGAAGCGCTGTGGCTGGCGCCCGCCGAGCTCGCCAAGGCTGGGGGCTGGGAATTGAAGCCGGAAGGGCTCTGCCGCGGTTCGCTCTGCGTCCCGGTGCTGCCGGGAGCGTCGTGGGTGCGCGGCCGGGGCGCGGATGTACGCGTGGACGTCAGTGGGCTCTCGCGCCACATGGGCCAGCCCGTGGCCGCGAGCCCCGAGTATTCCGCATGGTCCATCGGCGTAGCGGCCGAGGACGTGGCGGACCGGCTGCTGGCTCTCGACGCGCCCGACTTCACGCTTCCGGACCTCGACGGGCGGATGCACACGCTCTCGTCCTTCCGGGGCCGCAAGGTCTTCCTGCTCGCCTGGGCATCGTGGTGAGGGTGCCGCTTCGACCTGCCCGGGTGGCAGGCGCTGCACGCCCTACTCGAGCCCAAGGGCTTGACCGTCATCACGGTGGCGCTGGACAGCGCGGGCGCCGCCGCGGCCGGGGAGTTCATCCGCGCGGCCACGCCAACTCACCCGTCGCTGATCGACGCCCACTATGAGGTCGCCCGGGCCTACAACATGGTCAACGTGCCGACGGCCGTCTGGATCGATGAAGAGGGGCGCATCGTCCGCCCCAACGAAATGGCCTTCGCCGACAATCGCTGGATCGAGTACACGAAGTTCGACATGACGCGGTACCTGGACGCCGTGCGCGACTGGGCGGAGCGCGGCGCGCAGAGCCCGTACGCGCTCGCGGCGAAGGAGCGGCGCCGGCGCCTGCCGCTGCCGACCGCCGAGCACGCGCTGGCGGCCGCCACCTTCCGCCTCGCCGAGCACCTCCACGAGACCGGTCACCCCGAGGCGGCCGTGCCTCTGTTCAAGCGCGCGCAGGCGCTGCAGCCGGAGTCGTGGTGCTTCAAGCGCCAGGCCTGGGCGCTGACCGACGCCGAGAAATTCTACGGCACGAATTTCCAGAAAGAGGTCGCAGCCCTCGCCGGCCGCCCGTACTACACCCCGCTCGATCTCGGAGGATAAGCCGATGAAGTACGGCATCGCGATGTTCCCGACGGACTATGCGATCCAGGCCGATGCGCTCGCGCGCGAGCTCGAGGCGCGCGGCTTCGAGTCGCTGTGGCTGCCCGAGCACACCCACATCCCGGTGAGCCGCAAGAGCCCGTGGCCCGGCGGCGCCGACCTGCCGCGCGAGTACTGGCACACCCTCGATCCATTCGTGGCCCTCGGCGCCGCCGCCGCGGTGACCAAGACCCTCATGCTCGGCACAGGCATCTGCCTCGTCATCGAGCGCGATCCCATCATGCTGGCCAAGGAAGTGGCGAGCCTCGACCACATCTCGCGCGGCCGCGTGCTCTTCGGGATCGGCGGAGGCTGGAACGCGGAGGAGATGGAGCACCACGGCACCCCGTTCGCCGAGCGCTGGAAGATCCTGCGCGAGCGGATCGCGGCCATGAAGGCGATCTGGACCCAGGATGAAGCCGAGTTCCACGGCAAGTACGTCAACTTCGACAAGCTGTGGTCCTACCCCAAGCCCGTCCAGAAGCCGTACCCGCCCATCCTCATGGGCGGCGCCGGCCCGCACGCGCGACAGCGCGCCGCGGACTTCGACGGCCACTGGATGCCCATCGGCGGCCGGACTTACAGCGAGCCGATCGCCGAGTCCATGGCGGACTTCCGCGCCCGGGCCCAGAAGGCCGGGCGCGACCCGTCGGCCGTAACCGTGTCGATCTTCGGCGTCCCGCCTGACGCGGACAAGCTGGGCGGGCTGCGCGACGCGGGCGTGGCGCGCGTGGTCTTCTTCGTCCCATCGGCCAGTGCGGACACGGTGCTGCCGCTCCTGGACGGGTACGCCGCCGTCGCGAAGAAGGTCGGCTGAGCGTTACCGCGCTTCAGCCGCGCTGGCGCGACGTGAGCAGGAAGACCGCGAGCGCGCAGAGCCCCGCCGCGGCGAAGCCGAGCGTGGTGAGGTAGAGCGTCAGGTACGAATGGGTGTGGTCGAAGATCGCGCCCGAGAGCCACGGTCCTGCCGCCCCTCCCAGACTGTTGCCGATGCCGATCAGGCCGAAGACCGGCCCGTAGTTCCGCGGCCCCGCGATGCGGCTCAGGAGGACTGAGACGATGGTCGCCCGGGAGCCGAGCGGCATGAAGAGGAACAGCACGTAGCCGTAGGCCAGGAGCCGCGCCGGCCAGGCTTCCATCGCGAGCAGGCAGAGCACGCCCAGCACCGACGAGCTGAACGAGACGAAGCCCGCGATCGGGGCGCCGAAGCGGTCCGCCGCCATGCCCGCCAGGATGCGGCCAAACGCGGCCAGCACGCCGCCGACCGCCAGCATCATGGATGTCTCCGCGACCGACATCCCGCGCGCGGGAAAGTACAGAGCGTGCTGTGTGATGGCGAGAAAGCCGAAGAGCGGCGGGACGCTGAAGAGCACCATGAGGCTCCAGAAGGGCGCGGACAGCACGATGGCGGCGACCGGCCGCTCCGCGGGGGTGACGCGGGCCGGGTCCACCGTGACGCTGCGCTCGCCGAGCCGCGAGGGGAGCACGCGCCAGGCCACGGGCACGAGCGCCACGAGCGCGGCGGCGTAGCAGCCGAAGGCCGTGCGCCAGCCGAAGCCGTCGATGATCCGCTGGGTCACGGGCCCCAGCACGAATGCCGCCATCGAGCCCGAGAAGGCGATGCCCATGGCCACGCCGCGGCGCCGGCTGTACGTGTCCGCGAGCAGCGCGGCCTGGGTCGAGAGGCTCGTGAGCCCGAGGCCGATCCCGACCGCGATGCCCACCGAGGCGACGAAGACCGGCAGGGTAGGGGCGGCCGCGCCCAGCGCGAGACCGCAGGCGGCCGCCCCGAGCCCCGCCATGACGACGAGGCGAGGGTTGTGCCGCGCCACGAGCCAGCCGGCCAGCGGCCCCAGCACGGCTCCCCCCATCCAGACGAAGGACATGGGCGAGGCGGTCGCCGCGCGCGAGGCGTGGAATTCGGCGAGGAGCGAAGGGAGGAAGAGGACGTAGGTGTTTGGGAAGCCGGAGATCAGGAGCATGGTCATGAAAGCGAGCCACAGACGGGGGTTCGCCAGGCTCTCCGGCGGGCGGGTCACCGGCGCATTATATGTTACGTTGCGGACGCGCTCCCTCTCTCCCCCTAACGTCGCTCCAGGAGGACGGCATGGCAGATTCCGGCCACGTGATGCTGACGGTGCTGCTCCACCACGACCAGTCCAAGACCCTCGACGAGATCATGGCGCACCTGAAGAAGACGGGCTTCTACCGCGACTTCCCTCCGGAGGGCTCGGAGCTCGTGTCCTGGGTCGTGGCGATGTCGTTCGGCTTCGTCATCAACCTCAAGGTCGAGGCCGACAAGGTCCGAAGCGTCAACCGGTACATGGAGCAGAAGGCCTGGGGCGCCTTCCGCTACCAGGTCTTTCCGTCTTACGACTTCGCCCCCATCGCCGCTGATTTGAAGAAGCAGCATGGGTGAGTGATAGGATGAGCGTATGAACGCCCCGGCGCGCATCGAGCTTGCCCTGGCGCCCACGCCCATCATGAAGCTCGAGCGCCTGTCGCGCCGTCTGGGCGTCGAGCTGTACATGAAGCGCGACGACCTGACGGGCCTGCTGGAGTCCGGCAACAAGATCCGCAAGCTCGAGTTCCTGGTGGGCGACGCCCTGGCGCAGGGCGCCGACACCCTTATCACCGTCGGCACGCTCCAGTCCAACTGCTGCCGCGCGGTCTCGGCCGTGGCCGCGCGGCTCGGGCTGCGGGCCGTCGTCGCGGTGAAGGGGGAGCGTCCCGCCGCCTACGACGGCAACCTCCTCCTGAACAGGATGCTTGGCGCCGAGGTCCGCTATCTCACCGACGAGGAGTTCAAGAGCTATCCCGTCGCCCTCGAGGCTATGGCCGAGGACGTCCGTCGCCGCGGCGGCAAGCCGTACATCATCCCCGAGAGCGGTTCCAACGAGATCGGCGCGTTGGGCTATCTCGAGTGCGCCGTCGAGCTGGCCGAGCAGATCAGCCACGGGGCCCCGCGATTCGACACGATCGCGGTCACGGCGTTCAGCGGCGGCAGCCAGGCGGGGCTCCTCATGGGCAAGCAGCTGGCGGGGCTGCCCTCCGAGATCGTCGGCGTGCCGATCGCGTTCTCGGCGGACCACGTTCGCAGCTACGTCGCCGAAACCATCAGCAAGGCCGTGGGCCGCTTCGGCTTCGCCATCGACGTGCCCAAGACTATCCACCTCCTCGACGGCTACCAGGGCGCGGGACGGACGGGGGTCGACGACGCCGAGCTCTCACTTCTGATCAGCCTGGCGCGCGAGGAGGGGGTCATGCTCGATCCCGTCTACACCGCCAAGGCCTTCGGCGGCCTCCTCGACACGCTCCAGCGCGACCCCAAGGCGCTCGGCCAGCGTGTCTGCTTCATCCACACCGGCGGCATCTTCAGCCTCTTCCCGTTCCGAGAGTCGCTGACGCGCCTGCTCGATTCCTGACGTGTCCGAGATCCGGCTCAGAGGCGGCGACCTCGACGGGCTCCTGCTCCACTACCTCGAAGAGGGGCGGGGGCCGGCCACCGTGCTCGTCCATGGGCTCGGCGGGTTCGCCGAGTCGTGGCGCCACAACATCCCAGAGCTGGCGCGCCACGGACGGGTGATCGCGCTCGACCTGCCGGGCTTCGGCCGCTCGAGCAAGCCGCGGCGCGCGTACACCCTGGACTTCCTGGCCCAGGCGCTCGACGGGCTCCTCCGCGCGCTCGGCGTCGACACGGTGAGACTGGTCGGCCATTCGCTCGGAGGCGCCGTCGCCGCCCGCTTCGCCCTCGAGCACCCTGGGCGCGTGGAGCGGCTCGCCTTCCTGGGGGCGGCCGTGCCGGGCTTCCACCTGCGCCCGTCGTGGATCTACCGGACGCTGTCGCTGCCGGGACTGGGCGAGATGCTCTCGAGCCTGATCACTCCCGGCATCTGCGCGACGGCGCTCGAGCGCTGCTTCGCCCACCCCGACGCCCAGGAGATCCGCTTCTTCGTCGAGCACGAATACGCGGCGCGCGCGTCCCGCCCCGGCCGCGCGGCCTATCTCTCGCTCCTGCGCTCGGCAAAGGGCGACTTCACGGTGGACGCGGACGCGTACCGCGCCGCTCTCTCGCGCCTGGGCCGGGGCGTGCTCGTGGTCCACGGGCGGGAGGACCGGGTCGTCCCGCTGGCTCACGCCCGGGAGGTCGCGGAGGGTCTCGGGGCCGCCCAGGCCAAGTGGCTCGACAGCTGCGGCCACTTTCCCCAGATCGAGCACCCAGCAGTCGTCAACGCCTACCTCCGCGACTTCCTCTTCGCCCCTGCCTCCCGCTAACGTCACTACCGTCTGACTGGAGCGATTCACCTCGACGAGCGTGTCCGCACGTCAGGGGCCGGGACCGGGGGTGCCATCGGGAGCGAATCCGACGAGCCGTAGCGCGCCCCGAAGCGCAGGGCGACTCCGCCGCGCGAGCCGTCCCCGCGCAGCGGGGCGGCGAGCGCACCCCCGTCTCGGGGGATGGGGGGCAGGCGGAGGTGCCCGAGCGAGGTGGCGCGCGAGGCGAGGAGGTTGAGCGGACGAGGGCACCCCCGGTCCCGGCCCCGGCCCAGCGCTGCAAGAATGACAACGGGACTACGGAACAGTAAGGACTACAGCGTGTAGGTCTTGCCCTGCTCGAGGATGTGGATGCGGGTGGAGTCGATCTTGGCGAGCTCTTCAGCGGTCTCCTGGTACAGCTGCGGCTTGACGTGGTAGACCCACACCGGCACGTCGGGCGGCGCCTTGTCGAGCTCGCGCTTCAGCATCTCCGGCGTCAGGTGCCCCGAGGCCTTCGCCAGGGCGTCCATGCGGCTCGGAAATGACGTTTCGACGATGACCGCCTTGAGCCCGCGCATCTCGCGCGCCGCCTGCCAGATCTTCCGCGTCGGCCCCGTGTCACCGCTGAAGACGAAGCCCGTCTCGCCGTCGTGGACGATGAAGCCCGAGGTCGGGACGGTGTGCTCCACCTCGATCGGCGTCACCCACAGCTCACCCACTCGCGCTTCGCCCTCTTCGGCCAAAGAGCGGAAGGCCAGCACCGGGTCCTTCGGGTTCGGTATGTTCGCAAAGTCGGGCCAGACGATGTCGTTGAAGACGTGGGTGCGGAGGCTGTCGAGCACCGGCCCGAGGCCGCAGGCCGTCACCCGTCGCTCCGGGGCGAGCATGGCCAGCGTGTCGGTGAGGTAGCACAGGCCGGCAATGTGGTCGAGATGGGCGTGGCTGATCAAGGCGTACTCGACCTCGACCTGCTCGGCGGCGGAGAGGGCTCCGCCGACCGTGCCTGCGTCCACCAGGACCCGATCGTCCACGAGGAGAGCCGACGGCCGCTGTCCCTGCCCCTCACTCCCGTACGAGCCGAGGACCTTGATCTTCATGCGACCGTCTTCATCCGACCCCTTGGGGGCCTCCGATCGGGTCGAGTTTAAATCCGAGATTTTAGCTCCGCGATTTTAGTCTACCAGCGAACGGGCGGTCAAGCAGCGTGAGATCGGCGGGCCTCGAGCCCTTATCTTGGGCGGCCTTGCGAAACACGGAGCCCGTGTGGGAAGATGCGAGCGATGATCTTCCAGCAGATCGTCAACGAGGACGCCGGCTGCATCGCCTACCTGATCGGGTGCGGCCAGGCGGGGGAGGCCCTCGTTGTGGACCCCGGGCGGGACCGCGTGGACGACTACCTTGCTTGGGCGCGACGCAAGGACCTCAGCCTCACCCGCATCGTCGACACCCACATCCACGCCGACCACCTTTCGGGCAACCAGGCCCTGGCGGCGAAGACGGGCGCGCGCATCCACATCCATCCAGCAGCAGAGGCGGCTTTTCCTCATGCGCCGATCGTCCACGGGGACGAGATCAGGATCGGCACGGTGCGCGTCCAGGTTATCCACACGCCGGGACACACGCCTGACAGCGTCTGCCTCCTCGTGACCGACCTCTCGCGCGGCGAGGATCCGTGGTTCGTCTTGACGGGCGACACGCTCTTCGTGGGCGACGTGGGACGGCCCGACTTCGGGGGCGAGCGCGCGGCCGCCAACCTCTACGAGAGCCTCACGACCCGCGTGCTGACGCTGCCCGACAGCGTCGAGGTCTACCCGGCGCACGGCGCCGGATCTTCATGTGGCCGCGCCATGTCCTCCAAGCCCGGCTCCACCATCGGCTTCGAGCGGCGGTTCAACCCGGCGCTCCAGGCCCGGACGGCCGACGCCTTCGTGAGCGCGCTCATGACCGGGCTGCCGCCCAAGCCGCCCGGCTTCGACCGCATCATCGCCAAGAACCGCTCGCAGGCGCTGCCATCGTCGGGTGATCCCGAGCCGCTGTCTGTCACTCAGGCGCGCGAGGCCATGGCCAAGGGCGCGGTCGTCCTCGACGTGCGCAGCCCCGCGGAATATGGAGAGGGGCACATTCCCGGCGCCATCAACGTGTGGATCGAGAGCAACCCCTTCGCGGCCCGCGTGGCGATGATGACGCCGCCCGATAGCCGCTTCGTGCTCCTGGCGACGGGGCCCTCGGACCTCACCCGCGCGGTGCAGGGGCTGGGGCGCGCCGGCATGGACGACATCGCCGGGTATCTCCAGCGCGGGATGACGGACTGGAAGAGCGAGGGGTTGTCGGAGGAGCGGGTGCCGCAGATCACGGTGCACGATCTGGCGACCATGCGCGAAGAGCGGCCCGAGCTCGTCGTGGTGGACGTGCGTGAGCCCTTCGAGTGGGATGAAGGCCACATCGCAGGCGCGGTTAACGTGCCCATGGGCCAGGCCGTCGAGCGCATGGGCGAGCTTCCCGCCGACCGCCCTAAGGCGGTGCTCTGCGCGGGCGGCCTCCGCTCGAGCTCGGTGATCAGCGCGTTCCTGCGGGCCGGCATGACCGACTGGTACAATGTAGCCGGCGGCATGCGCGAGTGGGTCAAGGCGGGGTATCCCGCGGTCACGTCCGCCCGCGGTCACGACCGAGAAGGAAGCCAGAACGAGGCATGAACGACGACTTCGACTACCCCATCATGTCGAGGGCTGTGATCCTGGGCGACAAGGACACCGTCGCCCGGAAGACCCACGAAGGCCTCGCCCTCGAGATGGATCCCAAGGAGCTGATCTTTCGCGGCCTGATCCCCGGCATGGACGTCGTGGGAGAGAAGTTCAGGCGCAACGAGTACTACGTGCCCCAGGTGCTGCTCTCCGCGCGCGCCATGTACGCCGGGCTGGACCTCCTCAAGCCCCTCATCACCAAGGCGGGCGGCGACGGGCAGTCGCTCGGCGTGGTCGTCATCGGCACGGCGCAGGGCGACCTCCACGACATCGGCAAGAACCTCGTCGCCATGATGCTCGAGGGCGCGGGCTTCAAGGTGCACAACCTCGGACGTGACGTCTCGCCTGAGAAGTTTGTCGCGGCGGTCGAGGAGCACGGCGCGCAGATCGTGGGCATCTCGGCGCTCATGACCACGACCATGCCCGCCATGAAGCGCACCATCGACGCGCTGGAGAAGGCGGGCGTCCGCGCCCGCGTCAAGGTGATGATCGGCGGCGCCCCGGTGAGCCAGGCCTATGCCGACGAGATCGGCGCCGACGGCTACGCGCGGGACTCGACCATCGCGGTGGTGCGCGCCAAGGAGCTCCTCGGCGTGGCGGCGGCGACCTGATGGCGCGCCCGCGCGGCTGGGAGATCGTCGAGCGTGCGAAGGCGGGGGAGCGCCTGGTCTTCGACGGCGGCTACGGCACGGCGCTCTTCGCGGCGGGGCTCCTCAACGGCGCCTGCCCCGAGCTCTGGAACGACACCCACCCGGAGGTCGTCCGCGGCATCCACAAGGGTTACTTCGACGCGGGCTCGGACTTCGTCGAGACCAACACCTTCGGCGGCACCCGGCTCAAGCTCAACGAATACCAGATCGGTGACCGGACCCGCGAACTGAACGATAAGGGCGCGCGGCTGGCGCGCTCGGTCTGCCCGCCCGGCGGCTACGTGGCGGGCTCGATCGGCCCGACGAGCCGCCTGCCGGTCGAGTACGAGCCCCTCGGTGACACCAGCGACGAGGAGTACGTCGCTACCTTTAAAGAGCAGGCCCTGGCGCTGGCCGAAGGCGGGGTGGACATCTTCGCCGTCGAGACCATGATGTTTCCCCAGGAGGCCACCGCCGCGATCAAGGCGTGCAAGGCGGTCACCGACCTGCCGGTCATGGCGACCATGTTCTTCCAATACGAGGAAATGCACGACCGGGATCGGACCATGTGGGGCGAGAGCCCGGCCGACGTGGCGAAGGGCCTGCTCGGCGCGGGCGCCGACATCGTCGGCATGAACTGCGGCCGCGGCCCCGACCGCGCGATCGTGATCATCCGCGAGATGCGGGCGGTGACCGACGCGCCGCTCATCGCGTACCCCAACGCCGGGCTGCCCATCACCAAGGGCGACACCACGACCTACGAGCTTGGGCCCGAGGCCATGGCCAAGGACTACCCGGCGCTGCTGGACGCCGGCTGCAACATCGTCGGCGCGTGCTGCGGTTCGGATCCGGGCCACATCCGCCTCATCGCCGAGGTCGCGCGCTCCCGCCGCAGCACGTGAGCGCGGCGCTCGACGTCCGCTCGCCGCTCCCCGCCGTCTTCCAGGATGTCCCGCTGCGCGTGGACCGCGACGAGGTCTTGCGCTTCCAGGGCTACAAGAAGGGCATCGATATCCCGGATGCCGCCGTGCTCTTGCTCTTCGACGAGGCGTTGGCGCTCGGCGAGTCGCTGATCGAGCCTCGCGTCGTCTACCGCGGCAGCCGCGTGACGGGGCAGGGGCCCGACCTGATCGAAGCCGGCGGCGAGCGGCTCAAGATCCCCGAGATCGGCAGGCTCTGGGGCTCGCTCGAGGCGATCGGGGCGGGCATCTGCACCGTGGGGTCTGCCATCGAGGAGCGAGTGCGCGAGCTGTGGGATAGGCGAGAGCTGCCGCTGGCGGTCATGCTCGACAGCGTCGGCTCGGCGGCGGTCGAGAGCCTTGCGGAGTACGCCAACGACCTCCTGTGCCAGGCGGCCATTCCCGCAGGGCTCAAGGTGACCAACCGGGTCAGCCCCGGCTATGCCGGGTGGGATACCGCCGAACAGGCGACCCTCTTCCGCATCTGCCACGGCGGGCCCATCGGCGTGACGCTCAATGACTCCTGCGTGATGAGCCCTGGCAAGAGCATCTCCTTCCTGGTCGGCGTCGGGCCCGAGGCGCGGGTGGACCACTACTTCACCCAGTGCCGCCGCTGCTGGATGCCCGACTGCGCCTATCGCCGCGCCCCCGCCGCCACCACGGTGCGCCGGTAGGGTTCCGCCGTGTCCTGGTGATACGATGGCCGGTGAGATGGCGGACAACGTGATCCTCGTGGGCTTCATGGGGGCGGGCAAGTCTTCGGTCGGGCGCATCCTGGCCACGCGGCTCGGGCGCTGCTTCGTCGAGACGGACGAGATGATCACCGCCACAGAGGGCCGGCCCATCCCGGAGATCTTCGCCGAGAAGGGAGAGGTGCACTTCCGCGCGCTCGAGGACGAGGCGGTGCGACTCCTCGCCCTCAAGCGGGGCGACGTGATCGCCACGGGTGGCGGGCTGCCCTGCGGCCAGGGTCGCGCCGAAGCGCTTCGCGCCATCGGCACCGTGGTGTGGCTCTCGGGTGACTTCGAATCGCTCTACGAGCGCGCCCTCCGGGGCGGCGACCGCCCGATGCTCAGTGACAAGACGCGCGAGCAGGCCGAGGCGCTCTACGCGGCGCGCATTCCCTTCTACGCCAAGGCAGACCTCACGATGGACACGACGGGGCTCACCCCCGACCAGGTCGCGGCGCGAGTGGCCGCGGCGCTGGCAGAGCGTGAGAGGCAGGCCGTCTGATGCCCGCGCCCTTCCTCGAGCGACTTCGCGAGCGGCCCCTCCTTGGCGACGGCGCCATGGGCACCATGCTCTACGCCCGCGGCGTGCCGCTCGACGCCTGCTTCGACGTGCTCAACGTCAACGAGCCCAAGATCGTCCAGGGCATCCACGCCGAGTACATCCAGGCCGGCTCCGACTGGATCGAGACGAACACGTTCGGCGCCAACCGCTTCAAGCTGAGTATCCATGGTCTCGCCGCGCGCGTGCGGGACATCAACCTCAGCGGCGCCAAGCTGGCGCGCGACGTGCGCGAGACGATGGGGCGAGACGTCTTCGTGCTGGGTTCGATCGGCCCGCTCGGCAAGTACCTGGCCCCGCTCGGGTCGGTCACGCAAGAGGAGGCGCGCGCGACATTCCTCGAACAGGCCGAGGGGCTGCTCGAGGGCGGGGTGGACGCCTTCGTCGCCGAGACCTTCTCGGATCTCGTCGAGCTGCGGCTGGCCGTCGAGGCGATCCGCACCATCACCGATCTGCCGGTCATCGCCTCGGTCGCCTTCACCCAGGACCACGTCACCTTCCTCGGCCACACGCCGGTCGAGGTCGCGAGGACGCTCCGCGCGCTGCCCATCCAGGGGCTCGGCGCCAACTGCTCCGTCGGCTCGAGCACGCTCTACGAAGTGCTGGAGCAGATGCTGCCCGAGGCCGCAGGTCTGCCGGTGATCATCCAGCCGAACGCCGGGCTGCCGAGCCGCGTGGGCGAGCGCCTGATTTACATCTCGTCGCCCGCATACATGGCCGAATACGCGGCGCGGATGATCGGGGCGGGCGCCCGCCTCGTGGGCGGCTGCTGCGGCACGACGGCCGACCACATCCGCGCCATGCGCGAGGTGGTGGACCGTCACGTGCCGCGCTCCGGCGCCGGGAAGGCGGCCGAGCCGCGGCGCGCGCGCGTCGAGGCGAGCCCGGCGCCGACACTGCCGACGACCGCCGCTCCGACGCTGCTTCAACGCAAAGTCGACGCGGGGGCGTTTCTCGTGACGGTCGAGCTGGACCCGCCGCGCGGACACAACATCGAGAAGCTCGTCCAGGGCGCCAAGCTCCTCAAGGAGCGGGGCGTCGAGATCGTGGACATCAACGACGGCTCGCTCGGGCGGGTGCGCATGTCGGTGCTGCCCACGGCCATCCTGGTCCGCGAGGCGACGGGGCTCGACGTCAACATGCACTTCACCTGCCGCGACCGGAACCTGATGGGCATCCAGGCCGACGTGCTCGGAGCCCACGCGCTGGATATCCGGAACATCCTCGCGATGACGGGCGACCCGCCCCGCACGGGCGACTACGTCGATGCCACCGCCGTGTTCGACGTGGACGCCATCGGGCTCATCCGCATTTTGCAGGGTATGAACGAAGGGCGCGACGCCACGGGCAACTCCGTCGGCGAGCCCACGGCCTTCTGCGTGGGCGCGGCGCTCGACCCCGCGGCGGCCGATCCCGGGCGCGAGATGGAGCGGCTCCTCGCCAAGGCGGAGGCGGGCGCGCGCTGGTGCCAGACCCAGCCGGTCTACGACCTCGAGGTGCTGGAGCGCTTCTTCGCGCGCACCCGCTCACCGATCCCGGTTGTGGTCGGCGTGCTGCCGCTGCACTCGTCCCGCCATGCCGAGTTCCTCCACAACGAGGTGCCCGGCATCACCGTCCCCGACGCCGTGCGCGCGCGCATGAAGGACGCGGGCGACCGCGGTCTGCGCGCGGGGATCGAGACGGCCCAGGCGCTGGTCCGACAGATCCGCGGCCACTATGCCGGCGTGTACCTCATGCCCTCGTTCGGCCGCTTCGAGGTTGTCGCGGAAGTGCTCGACGCGCTCCAGTAGTCTTCCCGGGGGACTCCGATGGCCGATCTCCACGACGTCACCGCAGCCGAGGCCGCGCGCCGCATCCGTGCCGGCGCGCTGTCGCCCTCCAACCTGCTCGCGTCCTGCCTCAAGCGCATCGACGCGGTCGAGCCCGTCCTCAAGGCCTGGGTGCACCTCGACCGCGATGCCGCCTCCCGCGTCGCGGTCCAGCGGGACATCGAGGCGCGCGAGGGACGCTTCATGGGGCCGCTCCACGGCGTGCCCGTCGCGCTCAAGGACATCTACGACGCCGCCGGGCTCGTGACGACGTCAGGAGTAGGCGTCTGGGGGCACCGCCGTCCGACCGTGGACGCGGTGTCCGTCGCGCGACTGCGGGCCGCGGGAGCCGTCATCCTGGGCAAGGTCACGACGACGCCGTTCGCGCTCCGCGACCCGACGGCGACATGCAACCCGTGGAATCCCGACCATACGCCGGGCGGATCGTCGAGCGGCTCGGGCGCGGCGGTCGGCTCGCGCATGGTGCCGCTGGCGCTCGGCACGCAGACCGTCGGCTCAGTGCTGCGCCCGGCCGCCTACTGCGGCGCGGTCGGCTTCAAGCCGACTCACGGGCGCATCAGCGCGGTCGGCGTGACGCCGCTGGCGTGGAGCCTGGACCACGTGGGCGTGCTCTGCCGCTCCGTCGAGGACGCGGCGCTGGCGCTCACGGTCATGGCCGGTCACGATCCAGCGGACCCTCTCTCGGCGGCGATGCCCGTGGAGGATTACCTCGCCGCGCTGGCGGTACCGGCGGCCCCACGGATTGGGGTGCTGCGGCCGCTGATCGGGCGCGCCGAGCCCGCCAACGCGGCGCACATCGACGCGATTCTCGAGACGCTTCGCGCGGCAGGCGCGCAGGTCGAGGAGGCCCCGCTCGCGGCTTCGTTCGAGGGTCTTCATGCGGCGGGAGACACCGTTTCGCGCGCCGAGGCGGCCGCCTTCCACCGCGACCTCTACGCGCGGCATTCGGCCGAGTACCCGAAGCACATCGGCGAGGCCGTCAAGGCCGGCCACGGCATCGCCGCCGTGGACTACATCGCCGCCCAGGCCCACCGGCGTGCGTTCACCAAAGACATGGGCGCGGTCGCGGCGCGCTACGACGCGCTCGTCTCGCCGACGGCGGCCGGCCCCGCGCCGAAGGGGCTCGAGTCCACTGGCGATCCGTACTACTGCGCGCCTTGGAGCTTCGCCGGCATGCCGTCGATCTCGCTGCCCACCGGGCTCGCGCTCGACGGGCTGCCGTTCGCCGTCCAGCTGAGCGGCGCGCCGTGGTGCGAGGCGCGGCTGCTGGCCGCGGCGACTTGGTGCGAGCGGGTCATCGGCTTCAAAGAGACGCCGCGTGCTTGACCTCAAGATCGTGGGCGGGCAGGTGCTGGACGGCACGGGCGCGCCCGCAGTGCGGGCCGATGTCGGTGTCACGGGAGACAGCATCACGGCGGTCGGCGATCTCTCGCGCGAGCCCGCGGGAGAGACCGTCGAGGCAGCGGGGCTGACAGTCGCGCCGGGCTTCATCGACATGCACTCGCACTCGGACTGGCGCCTCTTCGAGAACCGCCGCGCCGAGTCCAAGATCCGCCAGGGCGTCACGACGGAGGTCGTCGGCAACTGCGGCTTCTCTCCCGCGCCGGTCAGCGACGAGTTTCGAGAGGACATGAAGGGCTTCGCCCCCTACCTCGGCCACGGCATGGACTTCTCATGGCGCTCGGTCAAGGACTTCCTCCGCCGCTACGAGGACGACGGGCTCGCCCTCAACGTGGCGCAGCTCATCGGGCATGGCACGCTGAGGCTCGCGGTGATGGGCTTCGCCCGGCGGCCGCCGTCGGCGAAAGAGCTCGCCCGGATGCGGAGCCTCATGGAGTCGGCCATGGCCGACGGCGCCTGCGGCCTGTCGACGGGGCTGATCTACGCCCCCGGCTCCTATTCGGAGACGCGGGAGATCGTCGAGATCGCGCGCGCCGCCGCGCGCGGGGGCTTCTACGCGAGCCACATCCGCGACGAAGGGGCGAAGCTCCTCGACTCGGTCGCCGAGGCCATCCGCGTCGGTGAAGAGGGCGGTCTGCCGGTCCAGGTGAGCCACATCAAGGCGGCGGGCCGGCCCCACTGGGGCAGGGTGAAGGACGCCCTCAGCCTGATCGACGCCGCGCGCGCGAGAGGGCTCGACATCATGGCCGATGTCTACCCGTACACGGCTTCGAGCACGACGATCCGGACTCTCCTGCCGGACTCTGCCCTCGAGGGTGGCATCGAGGCGATGCTGGGCCGTCTCCGCGACCCGGCGGCGCGCGCGCGGATCCGCGACGAGATGGCGCACGGGGCCGTCCTGGCGCGCGGCGTCGGCTGGGGCGACATCATGATCGCGTATGCGCCCTCGCGCCCCGAGGCGCAGGGGCTGAGGCTCGACGAGATCGGCAGGCGCTGGGGCAGGGACCCGGTCGATTGCGCCTTCGAGGTCATCGAGGCCGAGAAGGGGAAGGGCTTCGTCATCCTCTTCCAGCTCGACGAGGCGGACCTCCGGAAGGCGCTCGTCCACCCCCACGTGATGATCGGCTCCGACGGCTCGTCCCTCGTGGCGACGGGGCAGCTCTCCGTGGGCAAGCCTCATCCGCGCAGCTATGGGACGTTTCCGCGCGTGCTCGGCCGCTACGTCCGCGACGAGGGCGTCCTGACCCTGCCCGCCGCCATCCACAAGATGACAGGGATGCCCGCGGCGCGGCTCGGTTTGAAGGATCGCGGCGCCATCCGCGCCGGCGCCAAGGCCGACGTCGTCGCCTTCTCGCCAGGGCGCGTCGCCGATCTCGCGACGTATGAGGACCCGCACCGCTACGCCGCCGGGATCGAGCACGTGATCGTCAACGGCCGCGCCGTCGTGCGAGGCGGCGAGCATACCGGGAATCTTCCCGGGCGCGTGCTCAGGCCCGCGGCGGCGTAGGGTCGGGTCGCGATGAAAATTGGCCGCCTCTTCCCCGATCTCCTGGCTACCCTCGGCCGCGCCTCCTCGCCGGAGATCGGCGTCGCCCGCGGGATCAAGCGCCTCGTCAGGCTGACCGGCGCCTCCGCCGGCCGCCTGACCTTCTCCAGCGGCCCGGGCCCATCGTTAGACCTCCTCGCCGGCGCGCGTCCGGACTCGGCGCTGGCGACGTGGCTCGGCGGGCAGGACGCCACGCCGCCCCGGAGGATGCGGGTCGAGACGTTGCGCGAGCCGCCGCCGGGGTGGAAGGGGCCGGGCCGGCCGCTCCTGCTGCGGGCGCCGCTCGGCCCGCCGGCGCATCCTCTGGGCACGCTCCTGCTCCTGGGGCGCCGGTTTCGCGGCGGCGCGCTGCCGTCCTCTTTTCCGCTCGAGTTCGGGCTGGCGCTCGAGCAAGTCTGGCGGCTGCACTGGCGCACACTCAGACTGACCGTGATCAACGAGGTGACCCAGCTGACCGCCGGCGCGCACGCGCTCGAGCAGGTCTACGAAGCCGTGGCGCGGGCGCTCGGCCGGCTGGTCCGCTTCGACCTGCTCTCGGTCACATTGCTCGACACCGAGCGCGAAGAGTTCCAGCTGGTGACCGTGTCCCCCCGGGCCGGGGTTCCGGAGACCAGGACAGAGCGGATCCCGCTCGAGGGCACGCTCGCCCAGTGGGTCCTCGAGCAGCGGGCGCCGCGCCGCGTGGACGACCTCGACGATCCTGCCGTTCCCCCGGCCAGCCGCGAGCTGTTGTCGCGCCGCGGGCTCCGCTCGGCCATGCTGGCGCCGCTCGTCTCCCAGGGCGTGGTCATCGGCACGCTCAACGTCGCCCACCGCGCGGCCCGCGCGTTCACGGACGCCGACCTCGAGGCGCTGGGCGAGGTGGCGCGGCCGCTCGCCTCCGCCATCGAGCACGCGCGTCTGCACGCGGAGACCGCGGAGCGCGCCGAGGCGCTGGCCGCGCTCAACCGGACCAGCCAGCTCATCACCTCGCGGCTCGACTTGAGCGCGCTCCTCGAGACCGTCAGCCGCTCCGTGGCGGACCTCATCGGCAGCACCGGCTGCGGCATCGGCCTCCTCAATGCGGAGCGCACCGCCGTGGTGCACGTGGCCGCCCACGGCTTCAGGACGCCCGAGTGGAGCCGGCTCTCCATGCCCCTGGGCGAGGGGATCATCGGGCGCGCCGCGATGTCGGGAGCGGCACTGCGCGTGGACGACGTCCGCACCGACCCGCGCTCGGCGCAGCGCGATGTCGACGAGAAGGAAGGCATCCGCTCCATGCTCTCCGTGCCAATGCGGGTGGGCGGCGAGCTGATCGGCGTCATCTCGGCCTTCTCGACGGGGATCGGCTTCTTCCGCCGGAGGCACCAGGCGCTCCTGGAGGGCTTCGCCGACCAGGCGGGCATCGCCATCCAGAACGCGCGCCTCTTCGAGGAAAGCCAGCGCCGCGGCCGCGAGCGCCAGGCGCTCCTCGAAGCGGGGCACGCCGTCAACCAGAGCCTGGACGTCGGCGAGACCATCCGCCTCATCCTCCAGCAGGCGCGCGAGGTGCTCGGCGTCCAGTCCTGCGGCCTCTTCACGCTCGACCCGGCCACGGGCGAGCTCGCATCGGCGGCGAGCCTCGATCTCGACCCTGAGATCGTGGGCCGGATCCGGCTCCGAGTGGGCGAGGGCATCACGGGCATGGCCGTGAAGGAGCGCCGGCCGCAGCAGAGCGCCGATCTGCAGCACGATCCGCGCGTCCGCTACCCGCAGGTGGCGGAGGCAAGCCCGCTGCGCTCCATGCTGGCCGCTCCGCTCGTGGTAGGCAACGAGGCGATCGGCGCGCTGACCGTGCTCCGCACCGACGTGCACCATTTCACGCCGGAGGAGGAGTCGCTCGTGGCTGCCTTCGCGGACCAGGCGGCCATGGCGCTCGAGCATGCGCGGCTCTTCAGCTCGGTCCGCACGTATTCCGAGCAGCTCGAGGAGATGGTCGCGAACCGCACCCGGGAGCTGGACGAGCAGAAGCGCTTCGTCGAAGTGGTGCTGGAGACGCTTCCGCTCGGCCTCTACGTGCTCGATGCGGAGCTCAGGATCGTGCGCGCCAACCCGGAGGGCGCCGCCGCATTCGCCGGTCCCTCGGGCGTGGGCTCCTCGTTCGTGGACCTCCTGCCGGCCGCTCAGGCCTCGACCGTCGGCGACTTTCTCGGCGCCGCCCTGGCGGCCCGGGAGGTCAGGCATCTCGAGGGGGAGGTGCCGGGCGGGGCGCAGCCGCGGACGCTCAGGCTGACGGCGGCGCCGCTGCCCGCGGCGGCCGGAGGCGCCGGGCGCCTGATCGTGCTCGTCGAGGACCTCACGCTCCAGAAGCGCCTCGAGCAGCAGATGCTGCTGACCGAGCGCCTGACGACCGCCGGGCGGCTCGCGGCCGGCGTGGCTCACGAGCTCAACAATCCGCTGGCGACCATCGCGGGCTGCGCCGAGGCCCTGAAGGAGCGCGCACGGGATCCGCGGCTCGCCGAGCAGGATTGCTTCAAGGACTTCCCATCCTATCTCTCGCTCATCGAGGAGGAGGCCTTCCGCTGCAAGGAGATCACGGGCAGCCTGCTCCAGTTCGTGCGCGAGCCGGGCGGGCGGCGCGAGGCGGTCGACCTCAACACCCTCGTGGACAAGGTCCTCGAGCTCCTCGGCCACCAGTCGCGCTTCGTTGGAGCGGAGGTCAGGCGAGACTTCGACCCGGCGCTGCCGGCGGTGGTCGTCAACGAGGGGCAGCTCCGTCAGGTCTTCCTCGGGCTCGCCGGCAATGCTCTCGAGGCCATGGAGGGGCGCGGCGTGCTGACGGTGACGACGGGCCGGCGCGGCACCGGCGAGGTCGAGATCGTGTTCGCCGACCAGGGACCGGGTATATCCGCCGACGCGCTGCCGCGCGTGTTCGACCCCTTCTTCACCACGAAGCCGCCCGGGCAGGGGACCGGGCTCGGGCTCGCGATTGCCCAGGGCATCGTCGCCGACCACGGCGGGCGCATCGAGGCGGAGTCTCGCGTCGGCCGGGGCACGACCTTTCGGGTGATCTTGCCCACGGGCGCCTCAGAGACCGCGTCGTGAGCGCGCCCATTCGCGTGCTGGTAGCCGACGACGAGAAGAACCTGCGCGACCTGATCGTGCGCGAGCTCGAGCGCAAGGGACACGAGGCTGCGGGCGTGCCCGACGGCAGGGCGGCCCTCGAGCGGCTGCGGGAGGACATGCCCGACGTGCTGCTGCTGGACATGCGGATGCCGAGGATAGAGGGGATCGAGGTGCTGCGTGCGCTCGGAGAGATGTCCGAGGCGCCGCAAGTCATCGTCATGACGGGCTTCCAGGACGTCGCCAACGCCGTCGAGGCGATGAAGCTCGGCGCCTACGACTACCTGACCAAGCCCGCGCGGATCGAGGAGCTCGACGTCCTGATCCGCAAGGCCGCCGAGAAGGGCCGCCTCATACGACAGAACACCGTGCTGCGGGCCCAGCTCGACCCCGAGGGTGTCGCCACGTCGGTCGGCATCGTGACGGCGAGCCCCGCCATGCAGGAGGTGCTGCGCCTCGTGGACCGGGTCGCGCCGACGGACTCTTCCGTTCTGGTCCTGGGCGAGAGCGGCACCGGCAAGGAGCTGATCGCGCGCGCCATCCACGAGCGGTCGCCGCGGGCGACGCAGGCTTTCGTGCCGATCCATTGCGGCGCGTTGCCGCGCGAGGTGCTGGAGAGCGAGCTATTCGGCCACGAGAAGGGCGCGTTCACGGGCGCGGTCAGCTTCAAGCCGGGGCTCATCGAGCTGGCGGACGGCGGGACGCTCTTTCTCGACGAGATCGGCGAGATGGAGCCCGACAGCCAGGTCAAGCTCCTGCGGGTCCTCGAGTCGCACGCCTTCTTTCGCGTGGGCGGGACGCGGCGGCGCAGCGTGGACATGCGGCTCGTCGCAGCGACCAACCGCGATCTCGCGGAGGCGATCCGCGCCAACGAGTTCCGCCAGGACCTCTACTACCGGATCAACACGATCGCCCTGACCCTGCCGCCGCTGCGCGAGCGGCCCGAGGACGTGGGGCTCCTGGCCGAGCACTTTCTCGAGCAGAACGCGGCCTACGGGCGCAAGCGCCTCTCCCCGGCGGCCTTGCGCTGCATGGAGGCGTACGGCTGGCCGGGCAACGTGCGCGAGCTCCAGCACGCGATCCAGCGCGCCGTCATTCTCGGGAAGGGCGACGAGATCGAGCCTGAGGACCTGCCCGCAGAGCTGCGTATGGGCCACGGCAGTACAACCGGTAGACCGGCGGAAGGCGGCAGCCTCGAGGAAATGGAACGCCAGCACATCAACGCCACGCTCCGCCAGGTCGGCGGGCACCGTGCCAAGGCCGCGGCGCTCCTCGGTATCGATCCCAAGACCCTCTACCGCAAGCTCCTCACCTACGGGATCTCCCCGGATCAGCTGAAGCCGCAGGGCTGAAGCCGTTCGGGCAGGGGACGATTCTCGTCGGGCACCGCGCCCGATCCCGTCACGCGTCTCGTCACGTCCGTGAGGGCCGGCACACGCTAAGGTCCTGCGCTCACACGCATTTGTGCGCCTTCCCCCACGTGGCATCGGCTTTGCCTTCATTCCAGTGGTCTTAACATTAACGGGAAAGGAATGCCATGACACGTGTGCTGATGATCGATGAGAACCGGACGCTGACCGAATGGGTCGGCATGCGATGCTTCGAGCAAGGCATCGCGGTCCGGATGGCCGATACCTTCTGCGAGGGAGTGCGTCACCTGCTCGAGACTCCCGTGTCGCTGATCATCCTGTCCTCTGCCCTGGTGCATCTGCCGGGGGCGGAGCTCGCGCGGCTCTTCGACACCGTAGCTCCCAGCGTGCCGGTGGTAGTGCGGGTCGAGGCCGGCCAGGGGATAGACGAGCAGGTCCGCTTCGAGCTTCACGGCTTTCGCGCGGTGCGCGAGCCCTTCGATGTGCTCGACCTCGTCGCGAAGGCCGAGCGGCCCGCCCGTGTGGTGGCGCCGCGCCCCGCGGCGGCGGCCGCCGCCGTCGAGGCCGTGTGCGGGTAGACGCGATGGAATCCTTCGGCAGGAAGTTCCTCGCCTGGGTCCTCGGGTTGGGCGTGGCCCTCTGTCTGCTCGGCCTCCTGGTCGCGACGGGGGAGTCCATCCGCCACGCGGAGATCGCGTCCCCGCCTCCGGAAGCTGCGGAGCCGGAGCCGCCGATCACGCCCGCGCCTGCCGACAACACCTACCGTGATCCGGCCCTCGCGGCCTGGATGACGCCGTAAACGGGCGGCTGTAGCGGCGGGGCGGCCCCGTATGGTGTAAACTCCGTGTATAGCGCCGCGGCCGGCGCCCTCGCCTCCGATATTGGCTCTTCCGAGTATTGGGGCGTGCATCAAGGCGGAAGAGCGACTGAAGGAGATCCAGATGGCTTCGAAACTGTACGTAGGGGGGCTCTCGTATTCCACGACGAGCGAGACGCTGCGTGAGTACTTCGCCCAGTGCGGCACCGTGGAATCCGCCGCGGTCATCACCGACAAGTTCTCCGGCCAGTCGCGCGGTTTCGGCTTCGTCGAGATGACCACGGCTGAGGAGGCCCAGCGCGCCATCTCGGAGCTCAACGGCAAGGACCTCGACGGCCGCAAGCTGACCGTCAATCTCTCGACCCCGAAGGCGCCCGGCTCCGGCGGCGGCGGCCCGCGGGGCGGCGGCCGGCCGGGTGGACGCCCGGGCGGCGGCGGTCGTGGCGGTGGGTTCGGGGGCGGCGATCGGGGCGCGTACGGCGTCCCGCCCTCCAAGAAGCCCTTCAAGTGGTAGCTGGATCTCGAGCTTAAGCGCCAAGGGCGCGAGGGCTGTTGCCCCCGCGCCCTTCGTGTGTCTGGCGCCTGGCTACCCCAGGACCCGCTCGTAGCGGCCGTAGTCGTGCGCCGCGTCCATGAACCACTTCACGATCTCCGGGTTCGAGCGCGGCGGGATCTCGCACGAGGTCGACAGGATGAACGCAGAGTGCTTGGCCGCCGTGTCGATGCAGCGGCGCACGTCCGCTTCCATCTCAGCCTTCGTCGTCTTCTCGAACTTGGTCGCGTCCACGTTGCCGATGGCGACGGCGCGGCCCTTGGCGACCTCCATAAAGCGCTGCAGCTGGTCCACGTACAGCTTCGGGTCGCCCTGCTGGTCGAGGTCGAACGAGACCGTGGTGAAGCCGCAGCCGATGATGTCTTCGTAGATCGGGTAGGTCGTCCCGCAGATGTGCGTCGTGAGCCCGACCTTCTTGGCCTTGAAGTGGTCCACGAGGTCCTTGTGGTACGGGGCGATGAACTCGCGATAGTTGTCGGGGGAGACCAGGCTGATGGACGCTGTGGGCTCCGAGAAGCTGAGTCCGATCTTGGTCTTGACGATGGCGTCGCCCCAGGTCTTGCAGAAATCGGTCGTGACGCGCATCAGGTCGTGGATGAATTGCGGGTCCTCGAAGGTGTCGAGCAGCATCATCTCCGGGTTGCGCAGCAGCATGGCAACGGTCCACGGGCCGACCGCGACGGCGCCCATGGCGGCGGGGGGCGCGGCCTTGACGAGCGCCTCGCACTGCTCGAGGAAGCCAGGCAGTCTCGCCGCGCTGTACGGGTCCGGCATTTTCAGCTTCGCCAAGTTGGCCTTGTCCTCGAGCACGTGCCCTTCGATCGACGGCACGACGTAGTCGGAGTACTTGACCTTGCAGCCGAAGGCCTCGGCTTCCTTGGCGAGGTCGTTGTACGCCAGCACCACGTCCGGCTCGTAGCGCTCGAAGTAGTTCATCATGGCCGTGATGGCCTTGGTCGGGTTCGTGCAGTACTCCTCGATGGACTGCCCGTCGAGGGTGCCGGCGAACGAGGCGACGATCGGGTAGACCGGGACGCGGTCGGCGAAGGAGCGCTTGTAGGCGGCCACGACGCGGTCGCGCGGGGTCAGCGCCACCTTGCCCTTCTCGGCGTCCCACAACCGGTTGACCTCCATGTAGCGCGGCGGCAGCTTGGCCTCGTACTCCATGAACTGCGTAATCGGGTAGCGGATGCCGCCGTTGTGCGTGCCGCGCAGGCCCTCCACGATCTCTTCCATCTTCGCCCACGGGATGGTGAACGCCATCTCGTGGTCCTGGGTCTGGCCGAAAATCCGGTCGCCCGAGCAGGGCAGGATGACCTGGGCCTCGCCCGTCTGCATCGTCGTCACGATGATGTCGGCGCACACCGCGCGCCCCTCGAACGAGGAGTGCAGGCGCCCGCCGCGCTTCCACAACGCCGCCTGGGTCAACCGCATCACCTGAGCGGGGGTTGCGTAAATACACACCAGATGCGGCTCGAACGTCGCGCGGTCGAGCGGCGCGACGAGCAGCGTCTCGTACTCTCCCGGGGCGAACTTGTCGATGGCGGCCTCCGAGCGCTGGCCGGCCTCCTTGGTCTCGGTGTACATGCCTTCGCAGAGCGTGCCGACGTTGTAGATGGGCAGGGGCTTGTCGAAGCCGATGGCGGTGATGCCGAGCGAGCAGATGTGGTCCTCGCGGGTGAGCGCGATCATCCAGCCGTAGCGCCGCGACATATCGATGACCTGACAGGACATGCTGAGCTTCTTGAAGTCGCGTGCGGGGCGCTTCGCCCGCTCGGGGATGGGCTCGCCGGGCTTGAGCATCCGGATCGCCACGGGGAAGGTCTGCGGGCGGATATAGGTCTGCAGCTCCTTGTCCGCCGTCTTCGTATCGATCATGTGTGGGCCTCCCGCTCAGAGGGTAGGGTTGGGGTCTACCTTTGTCAAGCAATCGCGCGTCTTTTCGATAGAATGTGCCGCACCAACCATGGCCCGCTACCGCATCGTCCGCTGGAAGGAGATCCCGTCGCTGGTCGAAGCCGCCGACGCCGACCGGACGGCTCGTCACCAGCTCTCGCAGAAGTTCCAGGACCTGATCGACGCTCTCGCCATGCGGGAAAACGCGACGGAGGGCGACGCCTACCTCGAGGGCTGGGGCCAGGGCGACTGGGTCGAACGGCAGGGCTCGCCCGACGAAGTCGCGCAGGCCGTCGCCGCGGAGCTCGAGGACGGCTTCCAGGCCCTCCTCATGAAGCGCTTCCTCCCCAGCCCCGGCTGACAGGCGGCGGCCCGGGAGACTCATTGCGTCCCCCTCGGGCGCCGCCTATAATCCCGCCAGCCAATGAAGGCCAGGGAACTCCTCGCCGCCTGCTTCCTCCTCTTCGGGGCCCTGCTCGTCTGGCCCCTCCTCACCATCGCCAACCGCCCGGTGCTCATCTGGGGCGTGCCGGCCCTCGTCCTCTACCTCTTCGCCGTTTGGGCCGCCATCGTGGCCGTGCTGATCGCGGCCGCCGTGCGCCGGCGGGCGCTGGAGGATAACGAGTGAGCTGGCTGAGCCAGCCGACCCTGCTGGCCATCGTGCTGGGCTACCTCATCTTCCTCTTCCTCGTCGCCTCAGCCGGCGAGACCTTCGCGCACCGCCTGGCGGGGGCGCGGATCCGCACCATCACCTACGTCCTCGCGGCCTCGGTGTACTGCACGGCGTGGACCTTCTACGGCAGTGTCGGCCTCGCGGCCAACCGCGGCCTCGAATTCCTCACGATCTACCTCGGGCCTGCCTGCGTCGCGCTGCTCTGGCCGGTCCTGCTGCGCAAGCTGGTCCGGGTCTCCAAGGAGCAGCGCATCACGTCGATCTCAGACTTCATCTCCAGCCGCTACGGCAAGTCGGCGAACCTCGGCACGCTCGTCGCCGTGCTCGTGGTGGCCGGGATGATCCCCTACATCGCGCTCCAGCTGCGCGCCGTGTCCGCGTCCTTCACCATGATCCTGCACGAAGGATCGGTCCTCAACGTGTTCGACCCGACCCTGCTCGTAGCCGTGACGCTGGCGCTCTTCGGTATTCTCTTCGGCGCGCGCAATCTCGACTTCACCAAGCAGCAGACCGGTTTGATGACGGCGGTGGCGGTCGAGTCGGTCGTCAAGCTGGTGGCCTTTCTCGCTGTCGGCGTCTACGTCACCTGGGGGCTTTTCGACGGGCCCGCCGAGATCTTCGGTCGCATCGCCGCCCACCCGGACTGGTCGCGCCTCCTGACGCTCGACCAGCCGCCGACGGCCTCGTTCGCGCGGTGGGCGGCGATGCTGCTGATCTCCATGATGGCCGTCATGTTCCTGCCGCGGCAGTTCCACGTCCTCGTCGTCCAGAACCCGCGCGAGCGGGACGTCAACGCGGTCGCGTGGTCCTTCCCGCTCTACCTGCTGCTCATCAACCTGTTCGTGCTGCCCATCGCCTTCGCGGGGCTCCTGGTCTTCCCGGAGTCGGGCGCCCAGGCGGACGGCTTCATCCTGCGCCTGCCGCTTCACTTCGAGAGCCACCTGATCTCGGTCGTGGTCTTCCTCGGCGGCTTTTCGGCCGCGACGGCCATGATCGTCGTGGAGTCGCTCGCGCTGTCCAAGATGGTCACCAACGACATCATCCTGCCCATGCTGCTTCGCAGGCGGAAGTTGGAGGATATCTACTGGGTGACGCTCTTCTACACTCGCGTGGCCATGCTCGTGATCGTCGGGTTCGGCTTCGCCTGGGCCCGGATCGAGCGCGGTCAGCTCCTGCTCGTCGAGATGGGCCTCCTATCCTTCATCGCGGTCAGCCAGTGCGCGCCGGCCATCCTGCTGGGGCTCTACTGGCGGCGCGGCAACCGGCGGGGCGCCGCGGCGGGCATTTCGGCAGGGTTCGCGCTGTGGTGCTACACGCTGATCATTCCGGCCCTGGTCAAGGAGGGGTTGGTCTCGGCGTCGGTGCTCGCCGATGGGCTGTGGGGGATCGCGTGGCTGAGGCCGACGGCGCTCCTGGGTTTGACGGGCCTGGATCCGACGACGCACGGGATATTCTGGTCGCTGTTCGTCAACCTGGTGCTCTTCGTGCTGGTCTCCCTCTTCACCGAGCAGGACGCCGACGATCGCGCCCAGGCAGCCGCCTTCGTTGGCGCGGCGGGAGAAGACAGGCAGCTGGCGGGCGCGCCGGCCATCCTGTCGGCGACCGAGATCGAGCGCCTCGTGCACCACTACGTGGGCGACGCGGAGGCCGAGGGCATCGTACGCGAGCTCTTCCGCGGCAAGGCGCCCGCGGATCTCTCCGTTCCCGAGCTGCTCGAGCTGCGGATCAGGTTCGAGCGGCTGCTGGCGGCCTCCCTCGGCGCCGCCGCGGCGCGCATGATCGTGGAGGACCACTTCACCATCTCGAAGGATGAGGCCCAGGAGCTCGTCACCTCCTTCCAGCAGATGCAGCAGTCGCTGCGCCTGACGGAGGAGGAGGTGCGGCGGGGCGAGCGATTGCTCGCCTCCGTGGTCCAGAGCGTGGACGACTGCATCTTCACCACGGGCGTGGACGGCCGCCTCGTCACGATGAACCTGGCCGGCCAACGTCTTCTCGGCCACCGGGAGCGGCGGATCGGCCGCATCGGCGTCCAGGACCTGCTGGGCCTGGAGGAGCGCGGCCGGACCGGCAAGGCCATCGCGCGAGCGGTCGAGGCGGGGCAGGGGTGGAGCGGCCAGGTGACCGCGCGTACGGCGAAGGGCCAGGCGTTCCCCGCCTACCTGTCGGTGCGCTGCATCTTCGACGCGGACGGGCAGATCATCGGCACGGTCGGCGTGCTGCGCGACTTGACCGAACAGGTCGAGACCCAGCGGCGGCTCATCCAGCGCGAGAAGCTGGCGTCGCTCGGGGAGATGGCGGCGGGCGTGGCCCACGAGATCAGGAACCCCCTGGGCGGCATCAAGATGGCGACCAACCTTCTCTCGTCGGGAGACCTGGGTGATGGCGCGCTATCGAAGGAGATGGCGCGCTCGATCCTGTCCGGCATCGTCGAGATCGAGCGCATCATCAACAGCCTGCTGGACTTCACCCGGGACACCAAGCTCGAGCGCGGCGAGTACGAGGTTCTCCGTATCCTCGACCCCGTCGTCGAGGCCGTGGGGGCCGAGGGGCGCGCGCGCGGCGTCGAGCTCAGCTACGGCCGGGTGGATCGGGACGTGGCGGCCTCGGCCGACGGCCAACGGCTGCGCCAGGTCTTCGCCAACGTCATGAAGAACGCCCTGGAGGCGATCGATCCCCGGCGGGTCGACGGCCGCGTAGTCGTCAACCTTCTCGCGGAGGAAGACCGGGCCGTGGTCGAGGTCATCGACAACGGCGCCGGCATCGCCCCTGAGGACCGAGAGAAGATCTTTTTGCCGTTCTTCACCACGAAACCCTCGGGCACGGGCCTCGGGATGGCCATCGTCAAGAAGATCGTGGATCTCCACGGCGGCGAGGTCGGCGTCGAGAGCGAGCCCGGGCGCGGCACGCGCGTGCGCATCTCGCTGCCCGCCGTGGGGCTCGCGCAACCCGTAGCGGGAGGCACGTCATGAAGCAGCGGCTGCTCCTGGTCGACGACGACGAGGTGTTCCTCCGCCCGCTGCACCGCACGCTCGAGCTGGCGGGTTACGAGGTGCTGCCGGTCCAAAGCGGCGAGGAGGCGCTCGACACCCTCAAGACGGAGGACGTGGACCTGGTCCTGACCGACAAGCGCCTGCCGGGTATGGACGGCGTGGCGCTTGTGCGCCAGATTAAGGCCGACCACGCCGACCTGGCCGTGGTCGTGATGACGGCCTACGGGACCATCGAGTCGGCGGTCGAGGCCATGCGGCTCGGCGCCGAGGACTACCTGGTCAAGCCCTTCGACGCGGCGGAGATGCTCCTCGTGATCCGCAGGGCCATCGAGTTCCAGGCGTTGAAGTCGGCCAACCGGCGTTCCATCCGGCGCAACCAGGAGCGTTTCACCTTCAGGAACGTGGTGGCGAAGAGCGCCGTCATGCAGTCGGTCTTCGAGACGCTCCGCTCCGTCGCCGACCTCGACACGACCGTGCTGATCCACGGCGAGACGGGGGTGGGCAAGGAGCTGCTGGCGCGGTCCGTGCACTTCTCCGGCGCGCGCCGCGACCGCCCGTTCGTGGCGGTCAACTGCGCGGCGATCCCGGCGGAGCTGTTCGAGTCCGAGCTCTTCGGCTCGCGCAAGGGCGCGTTCACCGGCGCCAGCGAGCACCGCCGCGGGCATTTCCAGATGGCCCACGGCGGCACGCTTCTGCTGGACGAGATCGGCGAGATGCCACTGCATCTCCAGAGCAAGCTGCTGCGCGCCATCGAGGAGAAGAAAGTCACCTCGGTGGGCGCGGACCGGCCGGTGGACATCGACGTCCGGTTCATCGTGACCACCAACAAGGATCTCCAGGCCGAGGTCGAGCACGGCGCCTTTCGGCGCGACCTCTTCTACCGTCTCTCCGTCATGCCCGTCCGCGTGCCCGCTCTCCGGGAGCGCCCGGAGGATATTGCGTTGTTGGCCCAGCACTTTCTCGAGGAGGCCGGCCGACGGCTCAAGCGCGCGGTCAAGGCCATCGCGCCGGAGAGCGTTCAGGCCCTGGTCCGCTACCCGTGGCCGGGCAATGTCCGAGAGCTCGAGAACGTTATCGAGCGGGCCGTCATCGTTTCCAAGGAGGACGTGCTGACCGCGCTCGAGCGCTTCCTCGGCGGGCCGGCCGGCGCGCAGGCGCCGGTGGACCTGTCCCTGCCGTTCCGCGACGCCAAGGCTCGGATCGTGGAGGAATTTGAGCGCGCCTATGTCGCCGGGCTGCTGGATGCCCACGGCGGCAAGCTGACCGCGGCGGCCAAGCACGCCGACATGGACCCCAAGAACTTCTCCGACAAGATGGCGCGCTACGGGCTCCGTCGCCAGGCCGCGGAGCCCGGCGACGGCGGGACGCGCGCCACTTGAAGTCGGCGGGGACTTGGTTTAGAAGATAGCGGGCGCGATGCCGCGCCGATCATCGACTCCACCCATCACGCGAGGCACGTCCAATATGGCGACCAAGGCAGCGGGCGGCGGCACCCCCATCGAGGCCCTCCTGAAGGAGAAGCGGAAGTTCGCGCCGCCGAAGGAGTTCGCCAAGCGGGCCAACGCCAGGAGCGCCTCGATCTACGCCCAGGCCGCGAAGAATCCGGTCAAGTTCTGGGAGGGGTTCGCCCGGGAGCTCGATTGGTTCAAGCCGTGGAAGAAGGGGCTCGAGTGGAAGGCGCCCTACGCCAAGTGGTTCGTCGGCGGCAAGCTCAACGTCTCCTACAACTGCCTCGACCGCCACATTAATACTGCCCGGCGCACCAAGGCCGCCCTTATCTGGGAAGGCGAGCCGGGCGACACCCGGACGCTGACCTACTGGGATCTCTACCGCGAGGTCAATCGCTTCGCCAGCGCCCTCAAGCGCTCGGGGGTCAAGCGGGGCGATCGCGTCACCATCTACATGCCCATGGTGCCCGAGACCGCGATCGCCATGCTGGCGTGCACGCGCATCGGCGCTCCCCACAGCGTCATCTTCGGGGGCTTCGCGCCGGACGCCATCCGCGAGCGGATCCACGACGCCCAGTCGACGGTGCTGCTCACGGCGGACGGCGGCTGGCGGCGCGGCGGCATCGTGCCTCTCAAGAAGAACGTCGACGAGGCACTCACGGAGTGCCCCGACGTCGGGATCGTGGTCGTGCTCAAGCGCACCGGCCAGCCGGTCAACATGCAGACCGGCCGCGACGTCTGGTGGGAGGACTTCGTCAAGGGGGCGGACGCCTACTGCGCGCCCGAGAAGATGGATGCCGAGGACATGCTCTACCTGCTCTACACCTCGGGCTCGACGGGCAAGCCCAAGGGTATCCAGCACACCACGGGCGGCTACCTCACCGGCGTCTACGCCACGACCAAGTGGGTCTTCGACCTGCACGACACCGACGTTTTCTGGTGTACCGCCGACATCGGCTGGGTCACGGGCCACTCCTACGTCGTCTACGGCCCGCTCGCCAACGGCACGACCACGGTCATGTACGAGGGGACACCGGACACGCCAGACAAGGACCGCTTCTGGCGCATCATCGAGAAGCACGGCATCACCATCTGCTACACGGCGCCGACGGCCATCCGCACCTTCATGCGCTGGGGCGACCAGTATCCGGGTCGCTGCGACCTCTCGAGCCTGCGGCTGCTCGGCTCGGTCGGCGAGCCCATCAACCCCGAGGCATGGGTCTGGTACTGGAAGGTGATCGGCGGCGGCCGCTGCCCCGTGGTGGACACCTGGTGGCAGACGGAGACCGGGCAGATCCTCATCACTCCGCTGCCGGGCCTGACCACGCTCAAGCCAGGCTCGGCGACCAGGCCCTTCCCGGGCATCGTGGCGGAGGTGGTCGACGACAAGGGCCTACCCGCCAAGACCGGCTACCTCGTGCTCAAGAAGCCATGGCCCGGCATGCTCCGCGGCATCTACCGTGACCCGCAGCGCTACCAGGCACAGTACTGGAGCCGCTACCCCGGCATCTATTTCACGGGTGATGGCGCCAAGGTCGACGAGGAGGGGTACTTCTGGCTCTTGGGCCGCGTGGACGACGTCATGAACGTCTCAGGCCACCGCATCTCGACCATGGAGGTCGAGTCGGCGCTGGTGGACCACCCGCTCGTGGCCGAGGCCGCCGTCATCGGCCGCCCACACGAGATCAAGGGGCAGGCCATCGCCGCCTTCGTCACCATCAAGGACGGGACGACGGGCACGAAGGAGCTGATGGAGGAGCTCAAGGGGCACGTGACCAAGAAGATCGGCGCGCTAGCGCGCCCCGACGACCTCTTCTTCGCCTCCGATCTGCCGAAGACCCGCAGTGGGAAGATCATGCGGCGGCTCCTGCGTGACATCGCCGAGGGCAAGGCGCTCGGCGACACGACCACGCTGGCCGATCCGGCGGTCGTGGCCCGGCTGAAGGACCAGTACGGGGAGGAGGAATAGGGCTCTGATACCAAGACGGCACGGCAAATTCACCAAGCTCGACGGCCGTTCTCGCGGCCCTGAGCCTCTGATTCTGGGTAGTTAGCCTGCACCCCCGGCTGGCACTGGCCGTGCTAGGGGATGAGGCACCTCCTGGGCGTCCATGCGGACGCAGGGGAGGGGGTTGAAACCGACTCCAGAGCACCTGACAACAGGGGAGGCCAATGGCGGCTCTTAACGTTACGGGCAAAGAGCTCCGTCGTGTCGTAATCGCCGCATCGGTGGGGAACATCATCGAGTGGTACGACTTCTACATCTTCGGCAGCCTGGCCTCGATCCTCGCGGTCAAGTTCTTCGACAAGACCAACCCGGTGGCGGCCTTCCTCAGCACGGTGGCCATCTTCTCGGTCGGCTTCCTGATCCGGCCGCTGGGGGCCTTCGTGTTCGGCTGGCTCGGCGACAAGGTGGGCCGGAAATACACCTTCATCGTCACGCTGACCGGCATGGGAGTGTCGACCGCGGTCATCGGCATGGTCCCCACCTATGCCCAGATCGGTCTCTCGGCGGCCTTCATCCTCTTCGGCCTCCGGCTGATCCAGGGCCTCTGCCTCGGCGGCGAGTACGGCGGCGCCATCACGTACGTGGCGGAGCACATCGAGGACAAAAGGCGCGGGTACTATACGGGCTGGCTCCAGACCTCACCCACGCTCGGCATCGTCCTATCGCTGGCTGTGATCATCGGCACGCGGGGCTACATGGGCGAGGCTGCCTTCGCCGAGTGGGGGTGGCGGGTGCCGTTCATCATCTCCCTCCTCCTCGTCGCGATCGCGATCTATATCCGCCTCACGCTCGCGGAGACTCCGGTCTTCCAGGACATCAAGGCGAAGGGGCAGACCACGACGAATCCCTGGCGCGAGGCCTTCCTCAGCAAGAACTTCAAGTACATCGTGGTCGCCAGCATCGTCGTGCTGGGGCAGGGATGCGTCTGGTACAGCGGCCAGTTCTGGGCGCTCTTCTTCCTCCAGAAGGTCAAGAACGTCGACGTGCTGTCTTCGAGCTACATCATCGGCATCGCGCTGCTGATCGCCACCCCGACCCTTATCTTCTGGGGCTGGCTCTCTGACAAGGTCGGGCGCAAGCCGATCATCCTGGGTGGCATGGCCCTGGCGTCCATCACGTACTACCCGCTCTACACCGCCCTCGGCAACTACGCCGATCCCAAGGTGGGCATCAACTACCCGATGTCGATCCTGATCGTCGTGATCCTGGTCAACTACGTCGGCATGACCTACGGCCCGATCGGGGCGTTCCTGGCCGAGTTCTTCCCGGGTCGCATCCGCTACACCTCGGTGTCGGTGCCCTATCACATCGGCAACGGCTGGGGCGGGGGTCTCGTCCCGATCATCACGACCGCGTCGTACGCGTCCGCGGTGCAAGCGGGTTCCAGCAATCCCCTGCTTTACGCGCTGATCTATCCCATCGCGCTTCCCGCGGTCATGTTCCTGCTCGCCCTGTTCCTGATGCCCGAGACACGGAAGAACAGCATCTGGGCGGAGGGGTCCGCGACCCTGCACCAGTCATCGCATAGGGCATAGGGCGGCTGGCTCCGCCGGCATCAAGCAGACGGCCCCGGGGGACCCTCCTATAGGGATCCCCGGGGCCCAGTCGTTTTAGCGTCCCGGCGTGTCCGTTCCCTCCTCAAGTCCTGCCGATCCTGGGTACTGTCTTCACTATTTGGCGGTCCGGGTGACCTTTTTTCCCACCCAATAGGGGCACTTTGCCCGGCTGGACCGGATCAATTCGCTTTCTGGCCAGAATATTCCCCATTTTTGGCCGTCTCTCTCCACGAAGGCTGCGGCATGGGGCTTGCACTCATCCAAGCCAGCCGGGCGGGGGCAGCCAGAGGGCGAACCGCCCAGGGGGGAGACCAACGTGGAAGACATCAAGAAGAAGCTGGAAGCGGAACTGAACCGGACGGTCGAGCGCATCCGCCACATGGGCGGGACGGCCACGTCCGTGCAGACCATGAACGCGCTGGGCGACACGAGCCAGCTGGCCGACGAGGTCGACGTGATCCAGATCAACGAGGATCGCGAAATGAGCTTCGCCACGCGGAGCCTGCTCGTGGAGCGCGCCAACCGGCTGGCCGAGGCGCTCGAGCGGCTGCGGGACGGCGAGTACGGCGTCTGCCAGGAGTGCCGCGAGGCCATCGCGCCCGCCCGCCTCAAGGCCATGCCCGAGGTGATGACCTGCGTGCGCTGCCAGGACCGCCTCGAGCGGATGACGCGTCACATGGCGCTCGTCGGCGCGGGTGTTGACGAGGACGAGCCGGAGGACGACTAAGCGACGACTACAGCCGGTCGACCCGAGCACGCACGAGCCCGGGCCGGTCGGTGAGGATACCGTCAACGCACCAGCCGATGAGCCGGTCCGCGAGGGCCGGCTCGTTGACTGTCCAGACATAGCAGCTGAGCCCCGCCGCCCGGATTGTCTCAACGTCCGCCGCTCGGAGCACCTCCACCGACGGGCATAGCGCATCAACCGTTCCGGTTGCCGGCAGCGCCGCGTCGAGCGGGCCCGCGCTCCAGAGCGCGCCGAGCGGGACGGCGGGGCTGAGCGTCCGTACGCGGCCGAGGGCCTCCCGGTCGGCCGACTGCACGAGCGAGCGCTCCACGGCCTCGTAGATCTCCAGCGTCGAGACGATGCGCTCCTCGATAGCGCTCCCCGCGGCGGCGCCGTCGGGCAGTTCGATCCAGAAGCGCGTGCGGTCGCGAAACCGCTCGAGCACCTCCTGAAGCGTCTGGATGCGCTGGCCGCCGAAGCGCGGCCCCTTCCACCTGCCGACGTCGAGCCGCTTGAGCTCGCGGACGGTCAGCGAAGCCACGGGGCCCCAGCCGTCGGTGGTCCGCTCGAGCGTGGCGTGGCCGAAGACCACGGGATGGCCGTCCTTCGACACTCGCACCCGCAGCGCGAGCGCGTCGGCGCCTTCGGTCAGCGCCGCCTCAAAGGCTGCGATGGTGTGCTCGGGCGTTTCGGCCGACGCGCCGCCGCGCGCGATCACGATCGGCTTTCCGGCTGAGCGCTCCATTGTCTCCATCGCGATCTCCGTGGCACACTCTGGCCGTGCGCACTCCCGTCCTGGACACCCTCCGTCCCTTCATCCGGTTCGGGGCCCGGATCTACTGGCGGATCCAGCTCGAGGGCATCCAACACATCCCGACGGACGGGCCGCTCATTATCGCGCCCAACCACGTCACGTACGCCGACCCCGTCCTGGTGTCGCTGCCCATCCATCTCCGCGTGCACTTCATGGCGTGGGATGCGCTGTTCGAGGTCCCGGGCCTCTCCTGGCTGATCCGCCGGCTTCGCGCCTTCCCGGTGCAGCTGAAATCGGCCGATCCCCGCTCCACGCGGGAAGCCGTCCGCCTGCTCCAGACGGGGCAATGCGTGATGATCTTTCCCGAGGCCGCGCGCAGCCCAGACGGCCGGCTCCAGCGCTTCCGCCCCGGCGCCTTTCGCCTCGCTTCGTCGCTCCAGGTGCCGGTGCTGCCGGTGACTATCCTGGGTGGTCACGACTCGTGGCCCCCAGGACGCGTCCTGCCCCGACCCGGAAGGCTCACCATCGTCTACCACCCGGTCATTTTGCCGCCCAAGGAGCCCGACGCGCGTGTGGCGGCCCGGGTGCTGGGGCGTCAAGTGCGCGACGCCATCGCCTCGCGTCTGCCGGCCGCGCACCAGCCCGAGGCCGATGCGTAGGGGCCAGTGTATACTTTCCCCGCCATGGCACGTTCATCGGCTGCCCTTGTCCTCGTACTCCACGGGCCCAACCTCAATCTCTTGGGGACGCGGGAGCCTGCCGTCTACGGCCGCACGACCCTCGCACAGCTCGACGGCAAGATCCGGCGCCACGCAGTGCGCCGAGGCGCCAAGGCGGTCTGCCGCCAGTCGAACCACGAGGGCCAGCTCATCGACTGGATACAGGGCGCCGCAGGCGAGGGCTTCCGGGCCATCGTCATCAATCCCGGCGCGCTGACCCACTACTCCCTCGCGCTGCGCGACGCGGTCTCCGCCGTTTCCGTGCCCGTCGTCGAGGTCCACCTCTCGAACCTCCACGGGCGGGAGGATTTCCGTCGCCATTCGGTGATCGCAGCCGTGGCGCGGGGACAGATCGCGGGCTTCGGCCCCGCCAGCTACCTCCTGGGCGTGGACGCGGCGCTCCAGTCGGCCGCCGCGGGCCGGCCGAGCCGGCGCCCGCGGTGAATGTCGGTCCCCCTTCCGGCGTCTAATCCGCGTCGTGGCGGGAGGCGTGGGGGCCGCCAGGGGCGCCTGTGACGCCGCCCGCGGATCCGCCGATGCCACCCGACGGCGCAGGCTCTCCGGGCTCCGCGGACCTGGACGAGCGCCTCCTCATCGAGCGGTGTCGCGCGGGTGACATCGCGGCGTTCGAGCCCCTGGTGGAGAAGTACCGGCAGCGCGTGTGGCGCCTGGCCTTCCAGGTGCTGCGCGATCGCGAGGAGGCATGGGATTGCGCTCAGGACGCCTTCGTGCGGGCATTCCAGTCGCTGGCATCGTTCCGGGGCCACGCGGCTTTCTACACCTGGCTCTTCCGCATCGCCATGAACGTGGCGACCGACCGGCTGCGCGCCCGGAGCGCCCAGGCACGCGCGTTCGGCAGCCAGCCAGTGCCCGCGGAGGAGTGGGAGCGCACGGCGCTGGATCACGGGGAGCGGCCCGACCAGGCCGCGCTGGGCGCCGAGCGGCGCCTGCGCATCCGCCAGGCGCTCGATACCTTGCCGCCCAACGCGCGAACCATTATCATGCTCAGTGACGTCGAGGGACTCTCGTACCGCGAGATCGCATCCGTGCTCAACTGCCCAATCGGAACGGTGATGTCGAGGCTTCACAACGCGCGCAAGCGGCTGCGGAGCGCGCTCGGGCCCATGCTGCTCGTGCTCGTGTGTCTCGCGGCCGCGCTCGCGGGCGTCGCCGCATGGTCGCCGGCCTCGGGTCAAACGCCTCCGCCGGCCCCGGTCGCGGCGCCTCCGCCCGTCACGGCGCCTCCGAAAGGCACGGTCCACTTCGAGGTCAGGGTCCTGCAGGCCTCGAACCCTCCCGCTCCTCAGCCCGCGGCGGCCGGCAAGCAGGCGCCGGCTCCCGCCGGCCCCGCCGTCGGCAAGATGGACGAGCGCCTCAAGCAGATCGTGCCGCGGCTGAGCAAGCTCTTCCGCTACAGTGACTACACGCCGCTCGAACATCACAATGTGGACGTCGAGTTCGGCGCCTCCAGGCGCCTGCCTGCCCCGGGCGACCGCTCGCTCGAAGTCACGCCGATGGACCTCCAGGGCAAGTCGGTCCGCATGCAGGTGCGGCTGCTCAAGGGCGAGAAGTCGGTCATGACCTCGAACATCGTCGCCGCCCCGGGCGCGCCTGCCATCGTCGGCGGCCCGCGCCACGGCAACGGTGTGCTCATCATCATCATCTGGGCGGATCCGATCACCGCGCCCCCGGCGAAGTGAGCGGGACGGGGGCCGGCCGTGAGTGAGGAGCGCTACTTCCGGGAGCGCGCCCGCATCGAGCAGGGCCACGTCAAGTACCGCGACAAGCTGAAGGACGAGGGCAAGCTCTTCGTCCGCGACCGTCTGAAGCTCCTCCTCGACCCGGGCTCTCCGTTCCAGGAGGACTTCCTCTTCGCCCGCAACCTGGAGGCGGATACGCCCGCCGACGGCGTGGTCACCGGTGTCGGCACCGTGGGCGGGCGCACAGTCTGCATCATGGCCAACGACTACACGGTCAAGGCCGGCTCCTGGGGTGAGAAGACGGTGGCGAAGATCGTGCGCATCCAGGAGCGGGCCCAGCGGCTGCAGGTGCCGCTGCTCTATCTCGTGGACGCGGCGGGCGGGCGCATCTCGGAGCAGATCAAGATCTTCCCCGGCCGCTTCCATGCCGGGCGCATCTTCTACAATGAAGTCCAGCTCTCCGGCGTCGTCCCCCAGGTG
The DNA here is from genome assembly GCA_035936835.1 of Candidatus Methylomirabilota bacterium. Classification (NCBI taxonomy): domain Bacteria; phylum Methylomirabilota (SeqCode); species Candidatus Methylomirabilota bacterium. Next base: position 55,899 of record DASYVT010000008.1, read on the forward strand.
TGCATTCTCTTCGGCCCGTCGCCGGCCGGCTCTGCCTACCTGCCGGCTCTGACCGACTGCGTGATCATGGTGGACGGTAAGGCGAGCCTGTACGTCGGCTCTCCCCGCATGGTCGAGATGGCCATCGGCGAGAAGGTCTCGCTCGAGGACCTCGGTGGCGCACGCATGCACTGCTCGGTGTCGGGCTGCGGCGACATCCTGGCGGGCTCCGACGAGGACGCGATCGAACTCTGCAAGCGATACCTGGCCTTCATGCCCCAGTCGTATCGCGAGCGGCCGGCGAGCACCGAAGCCCGCGAGGCCGTGCCGGGCAGGCCGATCGAACAGATCGTCCCGTACGACCAGCGCAAGTGGTTCGACATGTACGAGGTCATCGATCGGGTCGTGGACGCAGGCTCCTTCTTCGAGATCAAGCGGCTCTTTGCCCAGGAGATCATTACCGGATTCGCCCGCATCGGCGGCCGCGCAGCCGGCATCGTCGCCAACCAGCCCAAGGTCAAGGGCGGCGTGCTGATGGTGGACTCCTCCGACAAGGGCGCGCGCTTCATCTGGCTCTGCAACGCGTTCAACATCCCGCTCGTCTACCTGGCCGACGTCCCGGGCTTCATGGTCGGGGCCAAGGTGGAGCGCGCGGGCATCATCCGCCACGGCGCCAAGATGGTCTTCGCCACCTCGCAGGCGACGGTGCCGAAGATCTCCGTGGTCGTGCGCAAGTGCTACGGCGCGGGGCTCTACGCGATGTGCGGCCCGGCCTTCGAGCCCGACGCGGCGCTATCCCTGCCGCAGGGGCAGGTGGCCATCATGGGGCCCGAGCCGGCGGTCAACGCCGTCTACTACAACAAGATCATGGAGCTGCCGGAAAGCGAGCGCGCGGCTTACGTCCGGGAGAAGCGCGCGGAGTACGTCCAGGACGTGGACATCTACAAGCTCGCCTCGGAGATGCTGGTGGACGGCATCATCGCGGGGTCGGAGCTGCGCGGCGAGCTCATTAAGCGGCTCGAGTACGCCCAGGGCAAGCAGCTCGAGTTCCCACCGCGCAGGAATCCCGTTCTCCCCGTCTGAGTCCCTTCGCCTACGGCACGCGGTGGGCTACCTGATTCTTGCGGTCCGGTTTCTGACCATCGTGCCCGTGCCGGGGCGCGAGGCGACGGGCGCGGGGGCGCTGGGGCGTGCCGCGTGGTGGTTTCCCGCCGTGGGCGTGGCGCTCGGCGCCTGCCTCGCCGCGGCCGACCAGCTCCTCGCGTTCCTGTTCCCGCCGCTGCTGGGAAGCATACTGGTCATTGGGCTGTGGAAGGTTCTTACCGGCGGCATCCACCTCGACGGTCTCGCCGACGTCCTCGACGGCCTCGCGGGCCGCGACGCCGAGCGACGGCTCGCCATCATGCGGGACAGCCGTATCGGTGTCTTCGGCGCCGCCGGCATCGTCCTCTGCTTCCTGATCTCGGCAGGCGCGCTCGACGCGCTGCCCACGGGCCGCCATCCGGCCGTGCTGTTGCTGGCGCCGGCGGCAGGCCGCCTCGCGCCGCTTCTGATCGGCCCGTTGTTCCCGGCGGCGAGCCCTGGTCAGGGGGTCGGCGCGGCCTTCCTCGAGGGTCTGTCGCCGTGGGTGGCGCCCGTGTCCATCTCGGGCCTCTGGATCCTGGCAGCCGCGCTCCTCGGGCCGTGGGGCGGGCTCCTCTTGAGCCTCGCCCTTGCGAGCATGCTTCTCTGGGCGGTGTTTGTGGCCTCCCGCCTCGGTGGCCTCACGGGCGATGCGCTCGGCTCGTCCGTCGAGGTGGGCGAGCTCGCGACGTTGGTCGCCGCCGCGGCCCTGATTCACCTGCGCGTCATCTAAGACCGTGCGGACGACCATCTACCTTGTCCGGCACGGCAGCGTGGTGGGCGCCGAAACTCGGCGGTTCATCGGCCATCTCGACGTGCCGCTTTCGCCGATGGGCGAAGCCGAAGCGGCGGCGCTGGGACGGCGGCTCGCGGGCGCCAAGCTCGCCGCGGCGTATTCCAGCGACCTCGCGCGCACGCGACGGACCGCCGAGATCCTGACGGCGCCGCACGGGCTCGAGGCCGTCCCGCTGCCGGAGCTCCGGGAGTTCTCCATGGGGCGCTGGGAGGGCCTGACAGCGGCCGAGATCCGGGCGCTCGACCCCGCGGCCTTCGAGGCGTGGATGGCCGACGTCGGCCGATTCCAGTTTCCCGGGGGAGAGAGTCTGACGGACGTCTCGGCGAGGGCTTGGCCCGCGTTCGAGGGCATCGCTGCCCGCCACCCGGGCTCTCGCGTCCTAGTCGTCGCACACGGCGGCCCGAACCGCATCGTCATGTGCCGGGCGCTGGGCATTCGTCCCGAGCGTATCCTGGCGCTGGGTCAGGACTACGCGGCGCTGTCCGTGCTCGAGCGGGGCCCGTCGGGCTGGGCCCTCCGGCTGCTGAACCACCGCGAGCCGCTGCCATAGCGCCACCGGCCCGCAGTCTGCCGCGCTCCGTCCCTGAGGGCAGCAAGCGCGCTCCATCCAGGGGCATCCGCCGAGCCCCTCTCGGGTGACACTCTCCGTCGCCCGGGTGTCGCGGTGGGTCCACCCCCCCACTGATGGCGAGCCCCGAGCCACGCCACCGTTTTAGGAAGCTTTTTCGAACAGTCACTTACAGGGCGTTTGCGGTGGCGGCTCGCCGGTCCCGAGTGGCATCGGCCTTGCTATGTCTCTAGCAGGAGACATATAGTCACCCATGAACAGACTCGTGCGAGGCATCAGGATCTCCCCAAGCCAGGCCGGTTTCAGCCTGGTCGAGCTCCTTGCCGCCGTTTTCGTCATCTCTCTCGGTCTGGTGGCGGTCGGGGCGGGCTTCGCCACGGCCATCCAGGGCGTCGAGACGAGCCGCCAGCAGCCGACGGCGACCTTCCTGGCCGAGCAGCGCCTCGAACAGATCCGCGCGACGGCCCTCGGCAACTCGCTGGCCGCGTGCATGGGCTTCGCCAATATCACACCTGGCTGCTTTCCCGACCAGGCCTACGGTGCGATCCCGAACGCTCCAGGGTACCGCACGCACGTCATGATCACCGATTCCCCCCCCGTCAACGGCAACATCGCCCGCAAGCGGGTGGACGTCGAGGTCTTCTACCGGCCGATCGTGGCCTGGGGAGCGCTCACTACCGAGCGCAGCGTGCGGCTGTCCACCCTCATCGCGAACCACACATGAGTCCCCGTGTCGCGGCCTTGAAGGTGGTCGGCCTGAAGAGCGCCACCGCCACCGCGAACAAGGTCGACGCCCAGGCGAACGCGCGCATGGGCATCGACCGTGTCATCGAAGAGATTCGCGAGCCGGGGTACTTGCCGGAGGCAGGGGCATGATTCGGGCGGCTCATGGCGTGGCGAGGAAGGCGGGCGGGCGCCCCTTCCGAGAGGCCGGCTTCAGCCTCACCGAGCTGGTCGTAGTCATCGCCGTCGTCGGCGTGCTCTCCGTCATGACCGTCCCATTCTTCGTTCGCTACTATCAGGCGGCCGCGGCGCGCGCGGATGTCCAGCAGGTCATCACGCTCTTCAGCCAGGCCCGCGCGCTCGCGGTCAAACAGAACGATAGGGTCTGCGTCACCATGCCGACCAACACGCAGATGGTCTTGCGCCTGAGCACCTGCGCCGGCACTGTCTGGACCGGCCCGGGCACGGACGGCGCCGGCAACATCAAGCTGCCGCAGGGATTCACCATCGGGCCGCTCAACAACGTGACCTTCGACTACCTGGGCACGGCGGTGGCGGCGACAACCTACACCATGACCAACTCGACCACCTATGAGACAAACACGATTTCCATCGCGCTCAGTGGCCGGGTGACGAGTCCGTAAATGCGTCGCGCGCTCCGATTCGTCGCTGCGGACCAGGCCGGGATGTCGTTGGCGGAGATTCTAATCGCCTGCGTCATCATCGCCGTCGGCCTGGTCGGCCTGCTCTCGGCCGTACCGTCCGCCAGCTACGGGATCCAGGAAGGCCGGCAACTGTCGACGGCAACCTTCCTTGCCAATCAGCGGCTCGAACAAGTAAGCAACGCGCGGTGGACGCAGTGTCCGGTGGCCGATACCCTAGGCGTCTCGGCGTCGGCATCCGTCGCTCCGACCTCCGGAGCCCTCACCACCTTCCCGGACGAGAGCCCGATGGCTGCGCCCTACGGCGACTACACACGGACCGTTCGCATCACCGCCGCCCAGCCTGCGGATCCCTGTCCCGGCGGCGTCGGCGGCCCGAACGTCGGGCTCCGGCAGGTCGTCGTGACCGTGAGCTACAGGCCATCGACCGCCACCGGGGTCGCGGCCGCCGGCACCACGAAGAGCGCCATCGTCACCATGCTGATCGCCCAGCGGTGAAGGCCATGTTCCTACTCGTACGTGATCAGCGCGGTTTCACGTTGGGGGAGCTGCTCGTCGTCATCGCCATTCTGGGTCTCATGCTGGCCGGGCTCTTGACTGTGCAGATGGCGGGCCAGCAGTCCTACCTCATCGGCTCCCACCGTGTCGAGGCCCAGCAGAACGGGCGCATCGCGCTCGAGCTGATGGTCCGCGAGCTCCGCTCAGCCACGGTCGTGACCGCGATCCCGAGCGCCACGGACATAAGTTTCCAGTATAAAGACGTGCAAGGCGGGGTTGAAATCCTCCACACGGTTCGGTACCAGCTCGCCGGCGCCGTGCTCAACCGAACCTTTGACGGTGTGACGACGCCGCTCATCGGCGGCGTCGTGACCTTCAACCTGACATACTTCTCGGCCTATGTCGGCTCCACCAACACCGGGACTCCGGCCGCGGATAACACACAGGTCAGGCTGGTCCGGGTGCAGCTCGTGACCGGCACCGAGGAATCCGTTGCCAGCTATTCGGACTCGAACCAG
>DASYVT010000009.1 GCA_035936835.1 Candidatus Methylomirabilota bacterium
TCCTCCCCTCCGCCCCACGGTACTCAAAGGCGATGCTCTGGCCCTCGACATAACCCAATTCGCGCAGGGCCTCCTTGAAGACCGCGATGCGCGGAATGGGTGTCGGGGGGCCCAGCAAAAGGACCCCAACCACGGGGGCCCGCCCGGGTTGCTGCGCCTCGGCGGCGAGCGGCGTGGCGAGGAGGCCGCCAGTCAGAGAGCCGACGAACACTCGCCGGGTGATCATTGGATGACCTCATCCGCCCGCCCCAGCACCGACGGCGGGATCGTTAGGCCGAGGGCCTTGGCGGCCTTGAGGTTGATTACCAGCTCGAACTTCGTCGGCTGCTCGACGGGCAGGTCGGCGGGCTTCGTACCCTTGAGAATCCTGTCCACGTAGGTAGCGGCGCGCCGATACAAATCAGCAAGGTCCGGTCCATAGGCCATCAGGCCCCCGGCATCGACACTGTCCCTCGATGGGTACACTGCCGGCAGCCGGTTCTTGGCCGCCAGGTCCACGAGGCGTCTTCGCTCACCGAAGAGCATGGCGCTTGGCAACACAGTCATAGCACCCGCGCGCGCCCTGGTCATGTCCGAGAAGGCCCTGTCGACATCGGCGGGGCCTCGCGCCTCAACGAATTGAAGCTGCACCTCCAGCGCCCGCCCCGCGACTTCTGCTTCCTTCAGCATGTCCTTTTCCGTGCGTTCGCCAAAGGCACCCGGCTGCCAGAGGACAGCGACCCGACTGACCCCCGGCACGGCCTGCTTGAGGTGTTCGAGACACTTGCCGACTAGCTCCGGGGCGAGGAAGGCCAACCCTGTGACATTGCCACCCGGCCGCGCAAGGCTGGTGACGAACCCGCTCGTCACCGGATCGCCAGCAGAAGCGAAGACAATGGGGAGGGTCCTGGTCGCTTGCGTGGCGGCCAAGGCGGCGACTGTGTTTGGGGCCACGATGACATCAACCTTGAGCGCAACCAGTTCGGCCGCAAGAGCGGGGAGCCGCTCGAGCTTCCCCTCGGCATCTCGGTATTCGATCACGAGGTTGCGACCCTCGACGTAACCGAGGTCACGCAGTCCTTGACGGAAGGCCTCTCGCAGGTGGGGATTAGGGGCCAGGTTGACCGCCAGCCAGCCTATTCGAGGGACCTTGGCCGCCTGCTGCGCCTCGGCGGCGAACGGTGCGACGACGATGCCGCCAGTGAGCATCGCCATGAAGGTGCGCCGCTCCATCACTGGGTCCTCGCGCAAGTGTTCTGCGACTTAGGGGTGAGTGATCGGATAGGGGCTTGGAGCAGACGGGCCGGGTCCATGCGGAGCCCTCCTTACAGGCTGGGCGGGAGTCTAGCAGAGTCAGTGCCTCTCCTTCAGCGCGGAGTCCGCGCCGCCGCGCGAAGCCGCGCCGTGTCCTCCGGCACGATCGTCCACGTGCGCTCGTCGATCGCCACGCCGTACTCCCGTCGGGCGTACGCGACGCTGATCTTCTCCTCCATCACGTCCCGCAGCACATGCTCGGGATCGCGCTCGAACGGATCGCCCCAGCCACCGGCGCCGGCCAGCTCGTGGCGGTAGACATCGCCATGCCGCACGGTCAGCGTGCACTTGGCCGGCAGCTCGCGGCTGTCCGGCCCTGGGTTCAGGACGTTGCGCGATGGAGTCCCCGGGCGCCCGCCGGCCAGGCCGTAGGGCAGGTGATGGCGCCGGTCGGTGCGGAGCTGGAGCGTGCCTTCCACTTCCAGGAAGCGATACTGGCGCTCCAGGGCGAGGCCGCCGCGGAACTTGCCGGGGCCGCCCGTGTCGGGCAGGTACCCGTAACGCTCGATCATGAGGGGGTACTCGGATTCGATGATCTCGACGGGATTGTTGGAGAAGTTCACGACGGAGCTGCTGCACGCGTCGACGCCGTCCTTGGTCGGGCGGCCCCCCCAGGAGCCGAACAGGAACTCGAGGAAGACGAAGGGCCGGCGTTCGGCGTCGTAACCGCCGAAGCTCACGCCCGTGTCGCCGCCCACTTCGCACGCGAAGACCCGATCGGGCGCGATCTGAGCGAGAGCGCCGAACACCGCGTTGGCCATGCGGAAGCCGGTGAGGCCGCGGGCGGCGACGGCGGCGGGCATGACGGGGTTGACGACGGTGCCCGGCGGCGCGATCACCTCGATCGGGCGGAAGTAGCCCTCGTTGTTCGGCGGGGAGCCGCCGACCAGATGGCGCACGCACGCATAGACGGCGGACTTGGTGAACGGCAGCGGGGAGTTGATGGCGCCCTTCACCTGCGGCGCCGAGCCCGTGAAGTCGGCAATGAGGCGGTCGCCGGCGATGGTGATGGCCACGGTGATCGGAATCGGGTCGGGATCGATGCCGTCGTCGTCCATCCAGTCGGTGAACGTGTAGCGACCGTCGGGCATGGCGGTGATGGCGTTACGCGCCAGCCGCTCGGCCTGCTCGAGCAGCGCCGTCGTACACGCCGCGAAACGTTCGGCGCCGTACTGCTCGGCCAGCTTCAGGTAGCCGCGCTCACCCGTGAGACAGGCGGCCACCTGCGAGCGCACGTCGCCGAGCACCTGGCGTGGCACGCGCACGTTGCGGTCGATCAGCTCGAACACCGCGTCCACCGGCTTGCCCGCCGCGTAGAGTCGGAGCGGCGGGATACGCAGGCCCTCCTGGAAGATCTCCGTGGCGTCGCAGCCGTTACCGCCGGGCGTCTTGCCGCCCACGTCGAGCTGATGCCCGATGCTCGTGGACCAGCCGACGAGGCGCGCCTCCACGAAGATGGGCTTGAAGATATAAAAGTCGGGGAGGTGAGTCCCGCCCTCGTACGGATCGTTCAGGAGGAACACGTCGCCGGGCTCGAGGCTCCCGCCGAACTTGCGGCGCACGTGGGCCATCGCGTCGGGGATGGAGCCCAAGTGCAGCGGCAGCGTGAGGCCTTGGGCGATCAGGCGGCCGTCAGCGTCGCAGAGGGCGCACGACATGTCCATCGCGTTCTTGAGATTGTTCGAGTAGGCGGTGCGCACGAGCGCGATGGCCATCTCGTCCACAATTGCATCCAGGCCGTTCTTCACCAGCTCGAGGAGAATCGGATCGCTGAGATCGCGGGCGCTCATCGCGTGCCTCCGGTGGTGATGACGATGTTGCCGTGAGCGTCCTGGCGGGCGGCGCAGCCCGGCGGGACCAGCGTCGTGGCGTCGTACTCGTCGACGAGGAGCGGCCCAGGCTGAGGCGTCACGTCGAGCGCCGCCCGCGTGATGACTGGCGTCGCGATCTCGCCATGGACGGGTCCGAAGTAGGCGCGGCGGTCGCCGCCGCGGACCGTGCGATCCGCTTCGAGCCGGATCGCGGCGCGGTCGGCGGGGCGCAGCACGCGCGCGGTGAGCCTCAGGTTCACCATCTGGATGGGATCGCCTTCCGCCTTGTGGCCATAGGTCCGCTCGTGCTCGAGCCCGAAGCTGGCGGCCAGTTGGCGCAGGGCCTCGTCGGTCCAGGACCGCGGCAGCGGCACCGTCAGCTCGAAGGATTGTCCTTGGTATTTGAGGTCGACGGCCCGCTCGATCTCCACCTGCGCGCGGCTCCCTTCGCCGCGCAGGAGCGCCTCGGCCTCGCGCTCCAGCTCCGCCACCGCGGCGCCGATCTCCGACGGCTTCGTGCCGAAGAGCGGCCGGAGGAACGTCTTCACCAGGTGATGTTCCAGCTCGGCCTCGAGGAGGCCGAGGGCGCTGAAGACGCCGGGCGCGGGCGGGATCAAGATCGTGCCGATCTCGAGCGAACGGGCCATCTCGGCGGCGAAGAGCGGACCGTTGCCGCCGAACGCCACCAGCGTGAACTCGCGCGGGTCGCGCCCGCGCTCGATGGTGACGGCGCGCACCGCGCGCGCCATGCCCGCGCACCCGAGCAGGTAGACGCCGTGGGCGGCGTCGGCGAGATCGATCCCGAGGGGCGTCGCGATTTGCGCGGCGAGAGCGCGGCGCGCTTTCTCGGCGGCGAGGCGGAGGCCGCTCGGCAGGCGCTCGGGGTGCAGGTAGCCGAGCGTGACGTTGGCGTCGGTGAGCGTGACCTCCGTACCGCCCTGGTCATAGCAGACGGGCCCCGGCACGGCGCCGGCGCTCCGCGGGCCGACGTGGAGCGCCCCCGCGCCGTCGACGCTCACGATGCTGCCGCCGCCCGCGCCGACCTCGGCGATGTCGATGGCGGGCACGCGCAGCAGGAAGCCCCCGCCCTTGTTGAGCCGGCTGCCCTGCGACATCGAGCCGCCGATCTCGAATTCGCCGGTGCGCTTGATCTCGTACCCCTCGATGATGGAGGCCTTCGCGGTCGTGCCGCCCATGTCGATGCTGAGCGCGTTGGGCTCGCCGATCGCGCGGGCGAGCGCGGCCGTGGCGATGACACCGGCGGCGGGCCCCGACTCGATGACGTGCACGGGGCGCCGGCGCCCGCCCTCGGCCGTCATGACGCCGCCGTTTGACTGCATGATGAGCAGCGGCGCGTTGGCCTCCAGCCTGCGCAGCTCGCCCTCGAGCGAGGCGAGATAGCGGCCCATCACGGGCATCACGTAGGCGTTGGTGACGGCGGTACTCGTGCGCTCGAACTCGCGCATCTCGGGCAGGATCTCCGACGAGAGCGTGAGCGCCACGTGGGGCGCGCGCTCGCGGATCATCGCCCCCACCTGGGTCTCGTGGGAGGGGTTGGCGTAGGCGTGCAGGAAGCAGACCGCGATCGATTCCACGCCCTCGGCGAGCAGGCGATCGATGGCGGCGGCCGCGCCCTCGCGGTCGAGCGGCGTGACCACCTCGCCGCGGTGATTCATGCGCTCGCGGATCTCGCGGCGCCACCGGCGGGGCACAAGGGGCGCTGGGCGCTCGAAGTCTAGGTCGTAGAGCCGGGAGAGGCGCAGGCGCCCGATCTCGAGCAGATCGCGGAAGCCCTCTGTTGTCAGGAGGCCGGCGCGAGCGCCGCGGCGCTCGAGGATGGCGTTGGTGGCGACGGTGGTGCCGTGGATGATTTCGCCGATGTCGCGAGCGGGGATGCCGGCCAGGGCCGTCAGCTCCCGGATGCCGTTGATGATCGCCTCGGCGTAGTTGGCGGTCGTCGACA
>DASYVT010000010.1 GCA_035936835.1 Candidatus Methylomirabilota bacterium
GGCGCAGGGCACGGGCATGCCGACGGCCGAGGCGCAGGCGCTCCGCATCAAGGACATCGGGGCCTTCAAGGAATACATGGGCAAGGTCTGGGCCGCGACCGACGCGCTCATCGCCAACAACGACCAGGCGCTCCTCGATCGCATGGTGTCGATCAGGCCGCTCGGCGAGATGCACGCCATGCGCGCCCTGGGCGCTGTCTGCCTGACCCACGGCACGCAGCACTTCGGCGAGATCGAGCTGGCGCGCACGCTCGTCGGCGCCGGCGCCGTCACTGTGGTTTAGCGGGGCTCCAGCCACTCACCCCGCGCTGCATCAACGTGGGTGACAACTCCGTGTATCTAAATCACGGCATTCTCGGTACGCGGTCGACCGGGCATCCTCCGGAGAGACGCCAAGGTGCGCCTCGGCTCACTTCCAAGGAGGTGCCTCATGGAGGCTACGCGGCAATTGGAGCTCTGGCAGAAGGCAGCCGGATGCGGGCCAACGCCCGATCTACAAGATGCAGGGCACCCAAGCTCCCTAGGACCACAACCTATTGTTGACTTTGTCCCGACTGCCCCGCTATCCTCCAAGCGACTCGACAAAGGGGGTACTTGGGTGACGGGTGACGGAAAGTTGGATGAGCTAGTCCGAAGACACCTCCCCAAGGTCAGGCTCAGGCCTCTTTCGCAGCGCACTATTCCTCGGCTCGCCAAGGATCTGTCGGCCCTCAAGGCGATCGCGAGGGCTACGAAGGAAATACCAACGAGCCACGCGCTTTGGCTTGGCGACGCTCGCGGGATGTCCCACATTCCCGACGAGTCCGTTCACTTAGTTGTTACCTCCCCACCCTATTTTGATCTCAAAAAGTATCCGGAACACAGTTCGCAGCTCGGTGGAGTTCACGACTACGAAGTATTCATGAAGGAGCTCGACCGCGTCTGGTCTGAATGCTTCCGCGTGTTAGTAGAAGGCGGCCGACTCATTATCGTCGTCGGCGACGTGTGTCGCTCCCGGCGAGCCTTTGGTGCTCACATGGTGGTTCCCCTACATGGCACGATCATGGAGCATTGTCGTCACATCGGATTCCACAATCTTGCGACCATGATCTGGCACAAGATCTCCAACGCGGCCTTTGAGGTCGAGAATGGTACCGCTTTCCTTGGCAAGCCCTATGAGCCCAACGCGGTCATCAAGAACGACATAGAGTTCATCCTGATGCAACGAAAGCCCGGCGGGTATCGTCGCCCGACAGAGGCAATGCGGCTCCTGAGTGTAATCCCAGAAAGGTCCCACAAGACCTGGTTCAACCAGCTCGTTACAGTCCGCGGGGCATCCACGCGCTCGCATCCCGCCCCGTATCCTGTGGAACTCGTCGAACCGCTAATTCGAATGTTCAGCTTCGTGAGCGATACGATTCTTGATCCGTTCTCGGGGACCGGTACCACCAGTCTTGCGGCAGCACGTGCCGGCCGCAACAGCATCGGGATCGAAGTCGAAGAGTCCTACCGCCAACTGTCACTGCGCCGACTTGAGCAAGCCGTTCGAGTCGAGAACCTGCCGGCAGAGATCACGTCGAAGGTCCTCTCCTCCAGCGCCTAATGTCGAATGGGAAGTTTCGGCTCTTAGAAACATTCAAAAGAACCTTCCTCGGCACAATCTACGTGCACCGAAATTCGACTCTCGGAAACAAGATCGGCCGCGAGATCTTTGAGGATCTTCCCCGCCTGCACGTTTCTCCTCTCTATGAAGAGCATGTGCGTGCTCTCGCCGGTGTCGTGAATAGCGGAGGCAAGATACACACGCAACGAGCGATACGGAGAAACGACAGCGTGTTCGGACGGCCACCGGCAGGCGTGGACATTCGCCCGACTAAGAACATCTTCCTCGTTCCAGAAGGTCCTGTGGCAGAGCCTCGGATTGGCTGCGAGGTCAAGATCATCGCGAAGTCTCAGCAGAAGCAAATCGATCGCGTCATTAACGATCTGGCTGGATTCGCGGACAGGATGAAGTCACTGAGTCCGGCATGCATCAACCTGGCCGTGGTGGGCATCAATCACGAGTCCGATTATGAAGGCCATGAAGGCGACAGAAGCTTCAAGCATAAGTTGAAGAAACAAGAATCGATAAATGTGATGGCGAAACTTAAGGAAGAGCTCCTTGGACGTTACGATGAGCTTCTCGTGCTTGCCTTTCGAGCGACGAACCAACCTCCATATCCGTTCAGATGGGTTGAACCGAAGCGTGTCGAACTTGACTATGGCGCAGCTCTCACACGAGTAGGCGAATTGTATCAGCGCCGATTTGCGTAACACTCACCAGGCTGCTTGAGTCTAGAAGCAAAACGCCACCACCACACTACTCTCGTCTAGCCGCGTCCAGGAAATCCTCGACGAGGGCGGTGACGCGCTCCGAGCGTTCTTCCTGGGGGAAGTGGCCGGCGTCGTGGAAGCAGGCCGTCCGCCTGTGGGAGAAGATCATCTGAAGGCGGTCGAGCTCCTCCTGGCGGAAGGCCTGGTCGTTCATGCCCCAGAGGATCAGCGCCGGGATGTCGCGGATCTTCTCGCGGCGGCGCCAGAGCCCGTCGTACCACTCGCCGGCGCCGAGGAGCGCGCGTGCATAGGCGTGGGTGGCCACGCGCTCGGCGGCTGAGCCGAACGGGCGCATGTACTGGTCTTGGATATGGCGCGGGAAGCGCGCCTTGTCCGCGATGGCGTGCTTCATGATGACGCGCACCGGGAAGTTCAGCCGCAGGTAGAGGAAGCGGCCGAGCACGCCGCCGAAGAGCCGGCCGAAGCGCTCGTAGTGCGGATCGCCGCGCAGCGACCACATCCACGTGTTCAGCAGAACCACGCTCCTGACGTTCGCCGGCTTGTCCAGCGCGTACGAGAGGCCGAACGGCCCGCCGAAGTCGTGGAGCACCAGCGTGATGTCCTTCAGGCCGAGCGTGTCAATCAGCCGCCGGAGATTCGCCGCCTGTTCGGCGGGCGCGTACGAGTAGCCCTGGGGCTTGTCGGAGAGGCCGAAGCCGAGACTATCCGGCGCGATACAGCGGTACCGCGGCGAGAGCGCCTTGATCAGGTGGCGCCACACGAAAGACCAGTCGGGCGTGCCGTGGACGAAGACGATCGGCTGCCCCTGCCCCTCGTCGACGTAGTGCATCCGCCCCGCCGGCAGGTCGAGCCAGAGCGGCGCGAAGGGATACTCGGCCCGGTCGAGCCAGGCCGGCTCGGTCATGTCAGCAGCCGAGCTGATCCGCGAGGTCGAAGAAGTCGCGCGCCACCACGTCCCAGTCCTTCTCGGCCGTCTGGTCCTTGGTCTGGCCGGGGCCGTGCTCGGTCGGACGCGTCACGAACATGGTCTTGAAGCCCAGCGGCCGAGCCGCGGCGAGATCGCCGTTGTGCGCGGCGACCAGCGCGCACTCCTCCGGCTTGAGCCCGAGCATGGCCGCGGTGTCGAGGTAGCAGCCGGGCTGCGGCTTGTAGTGGCGCGTCACCTCGGCGCCGAGGATCGCGTCCCACGGCAGTCCCGCGCGCTTGGCCATGTTGACCATGAGCGCGACGTTGCCGTTGGACAGCGTGGCGAGGACGTACTTGCGCTTGAGCCGCGTGAGGCCGGGCACGGCGTCGGGCCACGGATCGAGGCGGTGCCAGGCGCGGTTCAGATCATCGAGGTCGCCGGCCACCACGCCCTTGAGGCCGAACTCCACGGCGAGCCTGCCGAGGCTCTCGCGGTGGAGATCGTCGAGCTTGGTCCACGCGCGCTTGCCGCTCCGGACGTCTTCCATGGCCGGCTGATACATCGCCCGCCAGCGGTCGGCGAAGGCCGCCCAGTCCACGCTCCACCCGCGCGGCGTGCCGAGCGCCTCGCCTTCCCTGATGATGCTCGAGCGCCAGTCCACGACCGTGCCGAACACGTCGAAGCAGAGCGCCTTCACGGAAGACGGGTCCATGCGCGCCATTAGTCGAGCGCGGGGCGTTTCTGCTGCCATGGCCGCGCCTTCTCGAAGGCGGCCGCGGCCTGGAGCACGGTGAGATCGGCGCAGCGGCGGCCGACGACCTGGAGGCCGACGGGCAGGCCCGCCTTGGTGAAACCCGCCGGAAGCGAGCAGGCGGGCTGGCCGGTGAAGTTGAAGGGATAGGAGAAGGACGCCCAGCCGATCCAGTCCCACGCGTGCTGGGGCCAGTGCTCGGGGTTGAGGCGGCCCAGCGGGAAGGCCGCGACCGAGACCGACGGCGTCACCAGGAGGTCGTACTTCTCGAAGAGCGGGCGAACCGAATCCCAGTGCGCCATCTTCTTGCCGCGCATGTCGATGTAGTCCGCGAGGCTCACGCGCAGGCCGTCCTCAATGCACGCGACGAAGCCCGGGTCCATCTTGTCGCGCCACTTGGGCAGGTACTGCGACCACGCGCCCGCGTAGTGCGCGGGCCACATCGTGCGGATCATGTCGTGGGTGTCGGCGAACCGCGTCTCGACCTCCTCGACCTTCGCGCCCAGCTCCTTGAAGGCTCCGGCCGCGCGCTTCACGAGCGCGGCCACCTCGGGATCCACGGGCAGCCCGCCCATGTCGGGGCTCCAGGCCACGCGCAGGCCCTTCACGCCGCGGTTGAGCTTGCCCACGTAGTCGGCCGGCGCGGCGTCGAGGGAAGTGCGGTCCCAGTCGTCGGGGCCCGCCATCACGCTGAGCATCAGCGCGGCGTCCCCCACCGTTCGCGTCATCGGCCCGTTGTGCGTCGTGTAGTCGTTGTTGGACACGGGCCACTGCGGCACGCGGCCGTAGGACGGCTTGTGGCCGAAGATGCCGCAGAAGGCCGACGGCACGCGGATGGAGCCCGCGCCGTCCGAGCCGTGGTGCAGCGGCCCGAGGCCCGCCGCGGCCGCCGCGCCCGCGCCCGCGGAGGAACCACCGGTGTTCATCCGCACGTCCCAGGGGTTGTGCGTGTCGCCCGTGAGCGGGCAGCCGCTGAGCGCCTTCCAGCCGAACTCCGGCGTGGTCGTCTTCCCGATGAAAATCCCGCCCGCGTCCTTGAGCCGCCGCACGAAGGGCGCGTCCTGGTCGGGCACGCGGTCCGCGAAGATGTGCGAGCCGCTCATCGTCCGCACGCCCTTGGTGAATATCAGGTCCTTGATCGAGAAGGGGATGCCGTGAATCGGCCCGAGCTTCTTCCGCTTCATCACGGCCTGCTCGGCCTCGCGCGCGGCCTTCATGGCCGCATCCGCGGCGACGAGGCAGAACGCGTTGAGCTTCGGGTTCAGCTTCTCAATGCGCGCCAAGACCGCCTTCGTCAGCTCAACAGGCGAGAGCTTCTTGGAGCGGATCAGCGGGAGGAGCTTGGTCGCCGGCGTGTAGCAGAGGTCGGTCGGGCTCATGCGCGCCTCCGGGCTCGTGGTTACTGCGTGGGGCGCATGGTAGCACAACACGTTATGCTCTGAGGCCATGAGCCCCGCCGAGCGCGCCCACCCGGGCGCCGACATGGAAGGCTTCGTCCGCGAGCAGATGGCCTTCGTGGGCCTCGCCGACGCCGAGATCGAGACGATACGCCGCACGGCGCCGCTCGTGCTCAAGCACGAGGCGGCGATCACCGGAGCGCTCTACGACCACTTCCTACGCTTTCCTGAAACCGCGAAGTTCTTCGTCGGTGACGACGGCGCGCCGGATCTCCAGCGGCTCGAGCGGCGCAAGCACAGCCTGGGACGGTGGCTCCGCGAGACGGCCGAGGTCGCGATGACCCACGGCTTCGTCTACTACCTCCTCGCCATCGCGCTCTCCCACAGCCACCGCGAGTACGGGCCGGGCGGCAAGATCCCGCCCGAGTTCATGGTGGGCGCCATGAGCCTGGCCCAGACGGCCGTCGCGGGTGTGCTCCGGGACGAGCTGGCCGATCCGCGCGACGCCCTCGAGGCCGCCGTCGCCTGGAACAAGCTCCTCCTCGTGCACCTGAACGTCTTCCTCCTGGGCTACCTCCTGCCCCCGCGCGAGGCGCGCGATTGACAGGCCGCGAGCCTCACGGCATAGTGGGCGCGTGACCAAGCCCGGGACGGTCGGCGAGCTCCGCGCGAGCGGGTACAAGTCGAAGTCGGTCAAGCAGGAGCTCCGCGACAACCTGGTCGTGCGGCTCAAGGCGGGCGCCCAGCTCTTCCCGGGCATCGTCGGCTACGAGGACACCGTCCTCCCGCAGATCGAAAACGCCATCCTCTCGGGGCAGGACATCGTCTTCCTGGGCGAGCGCGGCCAGGCCAAGACGAAGATCGCGCGCCTCATGGTGGGCCTCCTGGATGAAGAGGTGCCGGCGCTCGCGGGCTGCGAGACCAACGACGACCCCTTCGCGCCGATCTCCCCCGTCGGGCGCCGGCTGATCGCCGAGCAGGGCGAGCGCGCGCCGATCGCGTGGCTCCCGCGCGCCGACCGCTACGGCGAGAAGCTCGCGACGCCCGACATCACCATCGCGGATCTCATCGGCGAGGTGGACCCGATCAAGGTCGCCGAGGGCCGCTACCTCTCCGACGAGCTGACGATCCACTACGGGCTCCTGCCGCGGACCAACCGCGGCATCTTCGCCATCAACGAGCTGCCGGACCTGGCCGAGCGCATCCAGGTCGGTCTCCTCAACATCATGGAGGAGCGCGACGTCCAGATCCGCGGCTACAAGGTCCGCCTGCCGCTCGATCTCTTCGTCGTCGCCTCGGCCAACCCCGAGGACTACACGAACCGCGGGCGCATCATCACGCCGCTCAAGGACCGCTTCGGCTCCCAGATCAGGACGCACTACCCCGCGAAGATCCAGCACGAGATCGACATCATGGAGACCGAGCGGACGCGCTTCGCGGCGGACGCCGTCGAGACGCGCGCGCCCGAGTACATGAAGCAGATCGTGGCGGAGCTGACGCACCTCGCGCGCCGGTCGGCGGAGATCAGCCAGCGCTCGGGCGTCTCCGTGCGCGTGAGCATCTGCAACTACGAGAACCTGCTGTCGAGCGCGCTCAAGCGGGCGATCCGCCTGGGCGAGCCCGTCGCCTGCCCGCGCGTGAGCGACCTCGACGCCATGCTCGCCTCGACCTCCGGCAAGATCGAGCTGGAGACGGTGGGCGAGGCCAGCGAGGAGAAGATCCTGGGCAAGCTCGCGCAGAAGGCGGTGCTGAGCGTCTTCAACCGCGCCTTCACGGGCACCGACCTCGACGAGGTGGTGGCGGCCTTCCAGGGCGGGCTCAAGATGGACGTCTCCGACGTCATGCCGTCGGACGCCTACGTGCGGCAGATCGGCGAGGCGCGCCCGCTCCACGCCGCGTGCAAGAAGCTCGGCGCCAAGGATCCTGCCGCGGTCGCTTCAGCGCTCGAGTTCGTGCTGGAAGGCCTTCACCTCTCGCGCAAGCTCAACAAGAACGTCCACGCCGGCCAGACCCGCTACGGCGCCTAGCGCCTCTGCGGGCGGAAGCCTCGTCCGCTCGTGCTCAGGCCTCGGCGCCTGGCATCCCTAGGACCCACGGCGCGGTCGTCCTCACGTAGGCCGGCCGGTGCGGATGAATCGGCGCACCACCTCGGCGAACTCGGCAGTGGCGGTGGCGGCGAACATGTGACAACGGCCCTTGAGCGCATGGAACTGGGCCCCCGGGATCTGCTCCGCGGTCCAGCGGGCAACCTCCACCGGTGTGTTGCGGTCGACCTCGCCGTGAAGCACGAGGGTGGGGACCCGGAGCGCGGGCAGGAGCGCGCGGACGTCGATACCGGGATCGTCTAGCATGAAGAAGTTCTTGAGGGTCTCCAGCGGCATCTGGCTCCAGAGCCGGATGCTGCCCTCGATGAGTTTCTGGCACCCGGGCTCACCCGCGGCAACCTGCGCGATGAAGATCCGCACGACGGCCGGCCAGTCGTCGGCCGCCATGGCGGCGCGGAGCCGTCCGAGGAACTCCTTATCCAGGCGGTCGGCGCGGGGGTAGTCCGTGCTGCTAAGAGCGCGCGCTGGAGCGAGGCCGGCCAAGACGAGCTTCTCGACGAGGTGGGGATGGCTGGTGGCGAAGTGGGCCGCGACCGTCGAGCCGCGCGAGTTGCCGATCATAACCACGGGTCGATCGCCAATGGCCTCGATCACCGCACGGAGGTCTTCCATGAAGTCCCCGGTGTAGTACGGTCCGGGAAGCGGATCAGACCTTCCCGTACCCCGAGGATCCCAGGTCACGATGCGGAAGTCCTGGCAGAGCTGCTCGACCAGGGGCTGGAAGGTCGCGAGGCCGTAGACAACAGGGTGGCAGAGGACCAGGGTAGGCTCACCCACGCCGTGCTCGTAGTAAACGATCTTCGCTCCCTCACGGACGACCGTGCTCAGGCGGTGGATCTTGTTGCCGAGCCGCTGACGGCCAGCAGGATCGTCGGAGAGCGCCATCGCTTGCTCGTACGCCTGGTTGGCAGGCTCCAGGCGGCCCTGGAGGCTCTCGAGATCACCCAGCATTTCGTGGGCCCGCGTCAGCTCTCTGGAGGCGCCCCCCGTCCGCCCGAGGATCTCGATGGCCTGGGTGCAGAGGCGGCTGCCCTCGGGGTAGTCGAAGCTCGCGCGGGCCTTGGGCGCGGACTTGAGCAGGTAGTCAACAGCCTTGTCCCACGATTCACCGTGGGTGAAGTGGAAGGCCAGCGTCTCGTAGAACTCCGGGAGGCGGTCGGCGTACAGCTCCTCGATAACCTGGCCCGTCCGCCGATGCAGCTCGCGGCGCTTCTGCCGGAGCAGGGTCTCGTAGGCCACGTCGTGTGTCAGCGCGTGCTTGAACATGTATTCCAGCTCTGGCGAGCGGGCCTTCTCGTAGATCAGCTCCACCGTCCGGAGCTCCCCCAGGGCCAGCCGCGCGTCGCCCTCCAGCGCCGCCACACGCTCGACGAGTCGGGCGGTGAACTCCCGTCCGATGACGGAAGCGATCTGGAGCGCCGTCTTGGAGGCCTAGGGCAGCCGGTCGATGCGGGCCATGATGACGCCCTGGATGGTGTCGGGGATGTGCGCGTCGGCGAGTGCGCGGGCCAGGCGGTAGCCCTCGTCCACGCGCTCGAGCGTGCCGTCCTCCACCAGGGACTTCGCCAGTTCCTCGACGAAGAGCGGATTGCCCTCGGCCTTCCGGGCGATGAGCTGGCTCGCCTCCAGCGGCACATCCGCTTGGAGCACGCGCTGCACCATGGTCGCCGTCTGCGCCTCCGGCAGGGCGCGCAGAGTAATCCGCGCGATGTACGTCTGCTCGCCGAAGGTCTGCGCATAGCCCGGCCGGTAGGTGAGCACCACCATGACTGGGTCCGCGGCCATGGACTCGAGCAGAAGCCTGAGAATGTCCTCCGAATGGGGGTCGATCCAGTGGAGGTCCTCGACCACCAGCACCAGCGGGTGCTTGCCGCTGTGGGCCAGCAGGAGGTCGCGGACGGCTTCCGCGGTGCGCCCCTTGCGCTGCACGGGGTTCATCGCCTCCACCGCGGCGTCGCCCGGGTCGAGCGAGAAGAGCGCACGGAGGAAGGGCGCTGTCCACGCGACATCGTCCCCGGCCTCGCGGATCCCGCCGTCGACCTTGTCCAGCATGGTCTCGACGCTGTCGCCTTCCTTGATGCCGAAGAGATCGCGCAGGAGGTCGAGAACGGGGACGTAGGCGATGGTATGACCGTAGGAGACGCAGCGCCCGAGCACCCATCTCGCGCCGGCGGCCTCGGCATGGCGGCGGAACTCGAGCAAGAGACGCGACTTGCCGATACCCGCCTCGCCGTAGACGAAGACCGCCTGGCCCTGGCCGGCCTGGACATCGGCAAGGCTACCCTGGAGCAGGGCCAGCTCGTGCGCGCGTCCGACGAGCGGGGTGAGCCCGCGCTCGCTCTCGGCCTCCAGGCGGCTGCGCACGCTGCGCGCCCCCTCGACGCGGTACGGCCGGACCGGGAGCGCTTTGCCCTTGACGCTGACCTCGCCCACGGGTTGGAGGACGAAATAGGGGCCCACGACCTTGGCGATGTCCTCGCTCACGAGGATCTGACCGGGTTCCGCAAGAGCGAGCAACCGCGCGGCCAGGTTCGTGGTGTCCCCGACCGCGGTGTAGTCCATGCGGAGGTTGTCGCCGATCTTGCCGACGACGACGGCACCCGTGTTGAGCCCCATGCGCACCTGGAACTCGATGCCGCGCTGGGCGCGGAGCTGGTCACGGTAAGAGGCGAGCGCGCGCTGGAGGCCGAGGGCCGCGTGGACCGCGCGCAACGGGTGGTCCTCATGGGCGACGGGCGCGCCGAACAGCGCCATGAGACCGTCGCCGAGGAACTGATTGACGGTACCCTCGTAGCGGTGAACCTCGCCGAGCATCAGCTCGAAGGCACGGTCCATGAGAGCGTGGACATCCTCGGGATCGAGCCCTTCGGACAGCGCGGTGAAGCCGGAGACGTCGACGAAGAGCACGGTGACGAGCTTGCGCTCACCTTCGAGCGCGGCCCGCGATGTCAGGATCTTCTCGGCCAGGTGCTGCGGAGTGTAGGCGCTGGGGGCTGAGAAGCGCTCACTCTCCGCCGAGGAGCGCGCCGACCCCAGCGCGTGCCCGCATTTCTTGCAGAACCGGTTGCCGGCGCTGTTGGACGTGCGGCACTGCGGGCACGGGACGAGCAGGCTTATCCCGCAGTCGGGACAGAACTCCGCATCCGAAGGAGCTTCGATCTGGCAGCTCGGACACTTCACGCGGGGACCCCTCCGTAGTGAAGGGGATGCTAGCCCGGCACACCCGGCCCGTCAAGCAGTGCCAGACAGCAGTGCCAGACGGCCTACCGCAGGCCCGAGAGGAAGGCTTTGATCTTCTTCTCGTCGAGCCCCTTACGCTTCTTGGCCGTGTCCACCGCGTCGATGATGGCGTAGGCCTCGTCGCAGTACTTGTTGAAGAACGCCCACGTGATCTGCTGCTTGCGCCCCCAGGTGACGCAGACGGGCCCCAGCTTCGTGTAGCCGGACACGTAGACGTAGTGCCCTCCCCAGGAGCCCTTCGCCGAGCCCGGCCCGCCTGTGACGTCCCACGGCTTGCCCGCCTGGATCTGGGCCGACGCGGACGTGGGCAGCGAGAGCCCGAGCCCGACGCCCGCGTCGAGAAAGATGGCGCGCTTGATCTCCTCCCGGCTCGAGCGGCGGATCTCCGAGAAGGCCTGGATCTTGTAGCGCCGCTTGGCCGCGAGCCACCCCCGCCGGCGCCACAGCCTGAGCGACTCGAGCACGACCAGCCCCGCGTCGCGGCCGCCCGTCTCCTTGAGGTACTCGCCGACCACTTCCCGGTCCGTGATGGTGAGCTTCGCCCCCTGCTCGATCAGCTCGAACCGCAGCGTCTGGTGGGCGCGTCCCGCCATGACGCAGTCGCCGTACTTGTCGTTGCCGAACATGGGCGTGGCGATGCCTGGATGCTTGACGTCGAAGTCGTACTCGTCGGGCACCTTGACGGGCGCCCGGAGGATGGACGCGAAGAGCAGGTTGCGGCTGTCGCGCTCGGCGGCGGCCTTGCCGAGCTTGAAAACCTTGTGGGTCTGGATGCCGTGCGCGCGTGCCATGACGTGTCCCTCCCGCTAGCGGGCGTTCTTGATGGCCTGGGCGATCAGCTTCGCGCCCTCGTAGTTGCGCTCGGGCGGCTCCCAGCTGTACGCGAGGCGGATGAACCCCTCGCCGCCGCCGTTGGCGTAGAAGGCCGGGCCCCACGTGAACTGGATGCCCGACTTGACCGCCGCCTCCTTGAGACGCTCGATCTTGGTCCCCGTCGGCAGCTTGATCCAGATGAAGAAGCCGCCCTCGGGCTTGCTGATCTCGACATCGGTGCCTTCGAGCACTTCCCACAGGCCCTTCAGCATCGCGTCGCGCTTCGACCGGTAGATGTCCACCAGGCGCGCGACGTGCGGGACGAGGTTCTCACGCATGTAGAAGGTCGCCACGCGCGACATGTACGGGTTGACGCCGCCGCCGAAGAGGAAGCCCTGGAAGGCCGGGATCATCTGGCGGGGCGCGCAGAGCCAGCCGAGTCTGACGCCCGCGCCCAGGATCTTCGACAGCGTGCCCGCGCGGATGACCCGCCCGCCCTTGTCGAGCGCGTAGAGCGACGGGTGCGCCGTCCCCTCGAAGCGCAGCTCGCCGTAGGCGTCGTCTTCGAGGATCAGCGTGTCGTACTCGTGCGCGAGCGCGATCAGCTCCTCGCGCCGCCGGCGCGACATGGTCGGCCCCGCGGGGTTCTGGAAGTTGACGATGGTGTAAATGAGCTTGCAGCGGAGGCCCTCGCTCCGGAGCTTCTCGAGCTGCTGGCGCGCGACGGCCGTGTCCATGCCTTCCGCGTCCAGCGGCACGTCGAGCACGCGCGCGCCGTGGCGGCGGATCGTCGCCAGCGTGCCGGAGAAGGTCGGCGCCTCGCTGAGGATCGGGTCGCCCACGTCCACGAACGCGCTGAAGGCCAGCGAGAGCGCGTGCCCCGAGCCGTTCGTAACGATAATGTCATCCGTCGGGACCTCGAGGTTCTCGAAGAGCCGGTACTTGTGGGCGACCAGCTCGCGCAGGCCCTTGTAGCCCTGCGGCTCGCCGTACGACAGCGCCGGCGCGCCCTCGGCCTTCATGACGTCGGCGGTCGCCTCGACCATGCCCTCGTAGGGAAAAGAGGAGGGATCGGGGTGGCCGCCGCCGAATTCGAAGAGCGCCTCGGCCACGGGGCGCGCGGGCGGGGCGGAAGCGCCCCAACCGATCCGGGCGCGGGTGGACAGGAGGTCGTCGAGACGGGGGTTCGTTGGAGTGGTCATGGGTGGTAGCATACGTCAACTTCGGCCATGGCGAGACTCAGCCGATATTCCCGCTGGGACGGCACGCAGGCCGTCCCCGACCTCGACGCCGACCAGCTCCTGTCGGCGATGTCGGACGATTTGCTCGCCGACGGCGATCTCTGGAACGCCCTCCGCCGTCTCTTCCAGCGCGGCGCGCAGGATCCGCAGGGCGGCCGCATGCCGGGGCTCCAGGACCTCCTCAAGCGCCTCAAGCAGGAGCGCCAGCAGCGCCTCGAGCAGTACGACATGGGGTCGGTGCTCGAGGACATCAAGAAACAGCTCGCCGACATCCTCAAGACCGAGCGCGCGGGCATCGAGCGCGACGTGCCGCCCGGCGCCCAGCAGGAACAGAAGCTCCAGCGCCTCGACGCGATGCCGCCCGACCCCGCGGGGCAGATCAAGGCGCTCCAGGACTACCCCTTCACCGACGCGGAGGCGAAGCGCAAGTTCGACGAGCTGATGCGCTCGCTCCAGGAGCAGATGCTCAAGCCCTTCATGCAGGGCATGCAGCAGGGGCTCCAGAACCTGACCCCGGAAGACTTGAAGCGCATGCGGGAGATGATGCGGGATCTGAACAACATGCTGCGCGAGCGCGCCCAAGGGGGCGAGCCGGATTTCCAGGGTTTCAAGGACAAGTGGGGACAGAACTTCCCCGGCGTCGAGAGCCTCGACCAGCTGCTCGAGCAGATGGGCAAGCAGATGGGCCAGATGCAGTCGCTGATGCAGAGCCTCACGCCGGGCCAGCGCCAGCAGCTCCAGGACATGATGCAGTCGCTCTTCGCGAAAGACGAGCGGCTCGAGGCCGAGATGGCCCAGCTCGCCATGAACCTCGAAGACCTCCTGCCCATGGACGCGCTCCGCCGGCCGTACGACTTCAAGGGCGACGAGAACCTGTCCCTGAAAGAAGCCATGCGCGTCATGGAAGAGTTGCAGGAGATGGACCAGCTCGAGCGCCAGCTCAGGCGCGCCAAGGACCCGGGCGACCTCGACAAGATCGACAAGGACGACATCGAACGGCTCCTGGGCGAGGAGGCCGCCCGCGATCTCCAGAAGCTCCGCGAGCTCGCGAAGAAGCTCGAGGAGGCCGGATACCTGGAGAACAAGGGCGGGAAGCTCCAGCTGACGGCGCGGGCCATCC
>DASYVT010000011.1 GCA_035936835.1 Candidatus Methylomirabilota bacterium
AGACCCGGAAGGGAGCAACGGTAAGGCGTTTCACTCGTGTGCCGTGGGAGTACCTGACCGGAGCCGGCTCCTCTTGGAGATCGCGGGACGGGCGGTTCGATGGCGGGTGCACGGTCTTGGTCAATTGGTTCCGGGGGGGAGCGAGCGCCGCTCCTCCCCCGGGCCCCCCCACCGCTTCGATCGCCCGCGTGCGCGCGGCGGCGGTGCTGTGACGTATCAAGTCTTGGCGCGGAAGTGGCGGCCGCAGGTGTTTGCGGCCGTTGTGGGGCAGGATCCGGTGACGCGCACGCTGCAGAACGCGCTGGCGTCGGGCCGCGTGGCGCATGCGTACCTCTTCACGGGCCCTCGCGGCGTCGGCAAGACCACGACGGCGCGGCTCCTGGCCAAGGCGCTGTCGTGCACGAATCGCACCGGGCCCGAGGCTTGCGGCGCCTGTCCCTCCTGCCTAGACTTCGTCTCAGGCGCGCCCATGGATGTGATGGAGATCGACGCCGCGTCCAACACTGGCGTCGACGACATCCGTACGCTCCGAGAGAACGTCAAGTATGCGCCGGCCCGCGGGCGCTTCAAGATCTACATCGTGGACGAAGTCCACATGCTCTCCGGCCCGGCGTTCAACGCCTTCCTCAAGACGCTGGAGGAGCCGCCGGCCCACGTGGTCTTCGTGCTGGCCACCACCGATCCGCGCAAGATCCCGGCGACCGTGCTCTCGCGCTGCCAGCGCTTCGACTTCCGGCCCATCCCC
Source organism: Candidatus Methylomirabilota bacterium (assembly GCA_035936835.1). Lineage (NCBI taxonomy): Bacteria > Methylomirabilota (SeqCode) > Candidatus Methylomirabilota bacterium. Next base: position 746 of record DASYVT010000011.1, read on the forward strand.
CCTGAGCAGCTGACGGCGACGCTGACGGAGATCCTGACGAAGGAAGGCATCCGATTCGAGCTCGGCGCGCTGCCGCTTCTCGTGCGCGCGGCCGAAGGCAGTCTGCGGGACGCGCTGTCGCTCCTCGACACGGCCATCGCCTACGGCGGAGGCACGCTCGACGAGTCGAGCGTGGCGCGTCTTCTCGGCTCCTCCGCGCCCGTCCACGTGCGCGGCTTCCTGGCCGCGCTCCTGACGCGCGACGGCGCCGGGGCGCTCGAGGCTATCGACCGTGCCGCGCGCGACGGGGAAGACCTCGCCTGGCTTTGCCGCGAGGTGGTGGAAGCGGCGCGCCGGGCCCTCGTCATCAAGGTCTCCCCCGACGCGCCGTTCGCCGATCTCACGGCAGCCGAGCGCGCCGCGCTCGCGGCTACCGCCGAACCGGTCAGCGCCGACGAGCTGATCTATCTCCTGCGCGCCTTCATGGAGGCCGACGCCGAGATGCGGCGCTCGCCGCATCCGCGGGTCGAGCTCGAGATCGCCGCCGTGCGCGCCGCGCGCCGGCCCCAGCCCCAGGCCATCGAGGCGCTGATCGCGAAAGTGGACGAGGCCGTCACCCGGCTCCGGGGCATGCCCGCCGCGCGGCCCGTGGCGACCCAGCCGGGCCTGCTCGATGCGCAGGCGCCGCGCGCCGCCGTGCCGCCGCCGCTCGCAGGCGCGAGCGCGCGCGCGTCCGCGGAGCGCGCGACCATTGAGCGCACCGCGGGGCCGCCGCCGGAAGCGCCGGCGGTGCCCGCGGCGGATCTCCCCGCGGCGGATCTCGAAGACGGATGGGCCCGCGCGGTGGAAGAAATTCTGAAGAAGAAGGCGCTCCTGGGCTCGGTCGTTCAACACGGCGTGCCGCTGAAGCTTGAGGGCCCCGTGCTGACCATCGGGCTCGTCGCGAGTCCCTTCCATCGCGAGATGCTGAACGACCGCGCCAACAAGGAGATCATCACGCACGCCGTTCAGCAGCACATTCCCGGAGCCCGGCGCGTCGAGATCGCGGCGGAGACCGCGGGGGCCGGCGCCGCCCTCAACCACCCGGCCGTCCAGGCGGTCGTTGCCATGTTCCAGGGCGAGGTCGTGGCGGTCAGGCCCCGCGCGCCCGAGGAGAAGGAGACCCAGTGAAAGGCTTTGGCAACATCATGAAGGAAGCGCAGAAGCTGCAGCAGCAGATGGAGGCGCTGCAGGCGGAAGCCGCGAAGAAGAAGGTCCAGGCGACGGCCGGCGGCGGCATGGTCACGGTTGAGGCGAACGGCAAGCAGGAAATCCTCTCGATTAAGATCGATCGCGAGGTCATCAACCCCGAGGACGCGCAGATGCTCGAGGACCTCGTGCTGGCGGCCTGCAACGAGGCGCTCAGGCAGTCGCGCGAGTTGGTCCAGGCCGAGATGAGCAAGCTGACCGCCGGGCTCAAGATCCCCGGCTTGGGAACGTAGCGCTTTGAGATCAAATCGGTGGGGGGGTCGGGGGGAGGAGCGGCGGTCGCTCCCCCCCAGTCGCTAACAATGGCCTATTACCCGGAGCCGGTGGCGCGTCTCATCGAAGCGCTCCAGCGGCTGCCCGGCATCGGACCCAAGACCGCCCAGCGGCTGACCTTCTTCCTCCTGAAGCGCCCGGCCGACGAAGTGCAGACGCTCGCCGAGTCGCTGACCCAGCTCAAGGCGCTGATCGTCCACTGCCGCATCTGCTTCAACGTCACCGAGGAAGACCCCTGCCGCATTTGCAGCGACCCGCGGCGCGACCAGCGGATCTTCTGTGTCGTCGAGGAGCCCAACGACCTTCTCGCCCTCGAGCGCACAGGCGAGTTCCGGGGGCGCTACCACGTCCTTCTCGGCGCGCTGTCTCCGCTCGACGGCATCGGGCCCGAGGACCTGCGGGTGCGCGAGCTTCTGTTCCGGCTCGAGACGCCGGGCGTGGAGGAGGTCATCCTCGCGACCAACCCGAGCGTCGAGGGCGAGGCCACGGCCATCTACCTGGCCAAGCTCTTGAAACCCCTCGGCATGCGCATCACGCGCATCGCGCGCGGGCTGCCGGTCGGCGGCGATCTCGAGTACGCCGACGAAGTGACGTTGTCCAAAGCGCTCGAGGGCCGCCGCGAAGTCGGGTAGGGCGCTTGGCGGCGAGGCAAGCGTGTGATACAAAAGACTTTGTAGCGGTTCTGCACTCGGCGTTCCCCGATAGCTCAATGGTAGAGCACCCGGCTGTTAACCGGGGGGTTGCTGGTTCGAGTCCAGCTCGGGGAGCCACTTTTTCTGCGAGGACGGACACGATGAAGCTCAAGAAGGGCTTCCGGCAGCTGGTCGACGAGGCGAAGTCCAGGATCACGACGCTGAGCCTCGAGGAGACGCGCGCGCGACACGCCAAGGGCGATGCGGTTTTCGTAGACCTACGAGACGTCCGCGAGCTGGAACGGGAGGGCATGATCCCCGGAGCGTTTCACTGCCCGCGCGGCATGCTGGAGTTCTGGATCGACCCGGAGAGCCCGTACCATAAGGACATCTTCGGGTCCGGCAAGAGCTTCATCTTCTACTGCAACGGCGCCTGGCGGTCGGCGCTCGGCACTGACACCGCGCAGCAGATGGGCCTCGAGCCCGTCTACGAGATGGACGGCGGCTTCGCCGCGTGGAAGAAGGCCGGGTTCCCTGTCGCGGAGCGCTCCAGCAAGAAGCCGGCCTGAGCGGAACCCTGCGCACCGGCGGCGAGTGGGTCGTCGAAGTTCTCCGCGCCCAGGGCGTCCGCCACGTCTTTGGTCTCCCCGGCGTCCACAACCTCGCCATCTACGACGCGCTGATCCGCCAGCACGACATCGCCCACATCCTCTCCCGTCACGAGCAGGGCGCGGGCTTCATGGCCGACGGCTACGCGCGGTCCTCGGGCAGGCCCGGAGTGGTCGTCGTCACCACCGGCCCAGGCGCGACCAACGTGCTGACACCCCTCGTGGAATCGTTTGCGGATGGCCAGCCCATCCTGGTCCTCATGTCCGATATTCCGGCGGCGCTGATCGGCAAGGGCCTGGGCGCGCTCCACGAGGTGTCCAATCAGATCGACTGCTTTAAGCCCGTCTGCTCGTGGGCCGAGACGATCTACGACGCGCGGGAGATCCCGGCCGCCGTCGAGCGCGCCTTCCATCTCTTCCGCACGGGGCGGCAGCGGCCCATCGCGCTCTCGCTGCCGACCGATCTGCTTGTCGCGAAGACCGAGGGCCGGCGCGAGGCGTTCAGCGACAGGCCGCCGGCGTGCGACCCGCGGCTCGTTGACGATGCAGCACGGCGCCTGAGCGAGGCGAAGCGGCCGCTCATCGTGGCCGGCGGCGGCGTCATCTCCTCCGGGGCTTCCGCGGAGCTTGCCGCGCTGGCGCGCCGCCTCGGCGCTCCCGTCGTCACGTCGGTGATGGGGCGCGGCGCCATCCCGGAGACCGACCCGCTCTGGCTTGGTGTCCTCCCCAACTACCGGTCCACACAGGCCGCGCTGGAGAGGACCGACGTCGTCCTGGCCGTCGGCTGTCGCTTCGCCCACCGGTCTACCAAGGGCCTCATGCTCAAGCTCGACTTCAAGCCCGAGCAAACGCTGATTCACCTCGACATCGATCCGTCCGTCATCGGCCTTATGCACCGCGCGAACATCGCGATCGTCGGGGATGCGCGGAACGGACTGAGCGGGCTTCTGGCCGCGCTCGGCAAAGGCCCCGCCGCGACAGACTGGGACGCGGCGTGGATCCGTTCCCAGCGGGAGACCCGCTGGCCTCGCTACACCGAGACGGTGGACCGCCTCCTGACGATGCTCCGTCAGGCGCTTCCGCCCGAGGGCATCGTCGTCAACGACCAATGCGGGCTCAACTACTGGATGGAGTGGCACTTCCCCGTGCTCGAGCCCCGGACCTTCCTCTACCCCGTCGGCTCGGCCACTCTCGGTTACGGAGTGCCCGCGGCCATCGGCGCGAAAGTCGCGCATCCGGACCGGCCGGTGCTGGCGGTGCTGGGCGACGGCGGCTTCATGTTTTCCGTGAACGAGCTGGCGACAGCGGTGAAGTACGGGCTCGGCATCGTCTTCCTCGTGCTCAACGATGAGCGATACGGCGCCATCAAGTACCTCCAGGAAGGCATTTTCGGGAAATATGGCGAGGTGGATCTCGCCAACCCCGACTTCCCCGCCATGGCCCGAGCCTTCGGCGCCGAGGGCTTGCGGGTGGAGAGCCTCGACGATCTGCCGAAGGCGCTCGGCCGGGCGCTCAGCCATGCCGGCCCGACGCTCCTCGAGGTGCCGATCGCGGTCGATCCCCCCTGGGAAGTGTAGGGGTATAATCCGCGCATGGTCGTTTTGGACGCCGCGCGCAAGCAGGCCCTTCGCCGCGAGCTAAGCGCCCTCCTGGGCAAGGGATCCGTGCTGTCCGAGCCGGAGGAGCTTCTCGTCTACGAGTCCGACGGGCTCGTGCTCTTCCGGGCCCTCGCCGACTTCGTCGTCTTCCCGACGTCAACCGAGCAGGTCGCCGCCGTGGTGAAGCTCGCCAACCGGGAAAGCCTGCCCTTCGTGGCCCGCGGCGCGGGGACGGGGCTGTCGGGCGGATGCCTCCCGGCCGAAGGCGGCCTCGTGATCTCGCTGATGAGGATGAACCGCGTCCTCGAGGTGGACTACGACAACCAGATCGCCGTCGTCGAGCCCGGGCTCGTCAACCTGCACCTCTCCTGGGCCGTCGGGCCCAAGGGCTTCTACTTCGCGCCGGATCCCTCGAGCCAGCAGGCTTGCACCGTCGGCGGCAACATCGCCAACAACTCGGGCGGCCCGCACACGCTCAAGTACGGCGTGACGGTCAATCACGTGCTGGGTCTCGAAGTCGTGCTGCCCGACGGCGAGATCATGTGGCTCGGCGGCAGGACCCGCGAGGCGCAGGGCTACGACATGGCGGGGCTCTTCGTCGGCTCCGAGGGCACGTTCGGCATCGCGACCAAGATCGTCGTGCGCATCCTCAAGCAGCCGCAGGCGGTCAAGACCGTGCTGGCCGTCTTCGACTCGATCGAGCAGGCCTCCAAGGCGGTCTCCGCCGTGATCGCGCGGGGACTCATTCCCGCGGCGATGGAGATGATCGACCAGCTGACCATCGGGGCCGTCGAGGACGCCTTCGGCTGCGGCTACCCGCGGGACGCCGCCGCCGCGCTCTTGATCGAGCTCGACGGGCTCCGCGAGGGGATGGAGGCGCAGGCCGAGCGCGTGATGGCCGCGTGCCGCGACTGCGGCGCGCGCGACGTGCGCGCGGCGCGCGACGAGGCCGAGCGCCAGCTGCTCTGGAAGGGGCGCAAGAGCGCGTTCGGCGCCTACGGCCACATCTCGCCCGCCTACATGGTCATGGACGGTGTCATTCCCCGCACGCGGCTACCCGAAGTGCTCCGGCGCGTCAACGAGATCGTGGCGTCGTACGGGCTCCGCGTGGGCAACGTCTTCCACGCGGGCGACGGCAACCTCCACCCGAACATCCTCTACGACCCGCGCGTTCCCGGCGAAGAGGCGCGCGTGGTGGCGGCGGGCGGCGAGATCCTGAAGGTCTGCGCGGACGTGGGCGGCTCCATCTCGGGCGAGCATGGCATCGGTCTCGAGAAGGTGGACTATATGTCCCTCATCTTCTCCGAGGCCGATCTCGACTACATGGGGCGCCTCCGCGATGCCTTCAACCCGCGCAACCTCTGCAACCCCGGCAAGATCTTCCCGTCGCGCAAGGCCTGCGGCGAGAGCGGGCCCGCCTACCGCCCGCATCCCATCGAAGAGAAGGGCCTCGCCCAGCGCTTCTAGCGGGGCAGGGACGACGCCAGTGCCTGCCTCTCCCCTCGACGCGCTTCGCGGTATTGTCGGCCCCGCACACGTGCTCACCGGTGTGGACTGCGGTCCGTATGTCGTCGACGGCCGCACGCCTGAAGCCGTCGCGCTCCCCGGGTCCAAGGACGAAGTCGCGGCCGTCCTCCTCGCCGCCGCCGAGGCGGAGCTGCCCGTGACGCCGTGGGGCGGCGGGACCAAGATGGGCATCGGCAACCCGCCCCAGCGCTTGGGCCTCGTGCTCGCGCTGAAGCGGCTCAACCGCCTCCTCGAGCACGAGCCGGGCGATCTGACCGCGACCGTTGAGGCAGGGATAACCCTGGGCGCGCTCCAGCGCGAGCTCGGCGGGCGCGGCCAGTGGATCTCCCTTGACCCTGCCCACGCCGACGAAGCGACGCTCGGCGGCATTCTCTCGAGCAATGCGGCTGGTCCGCGTCGTCACTTGTACGGATCGTGCCGCGATCTCCTCATCGGCGTGACCGTGGTCACGGCAGCGGGCGCGCTCGTCAAGGGCGGCGGCAAGGTGGTCAAGAACGTTGCCGGCTACGACCTGCCCAAGCTCTTCATCGGCGCGTTCGGGACGCTCGGCGTGGTGGTCGAGGCGACGGTGAAGCTCCGGCCTCGCCCCGACGCCGATCGGCTGGTGGTCGCGCGCTTCGCTCAGCTCAAGGAGGCGGGCGCGGCTGCTCGCGCTGTCATGGGCTCGGACCTCCTGCCCTCGGCCCTCGATCTTGTGGACGGCGAGACGCTCCGCGCGCTGGCGTTGGGCGGCCCAGACGGCGCGGCGCTCCTGATCGGCGTGGACGGGATTCCCGAGCAGGTCGCGTGGCAGTGCGCCGAGGTCGAGCACCTCCTGCGCCCGCAGGGATTGGCGGACGCCCGCGTGCTCGACGGGGACGCCCGCGATGCGGCCTGGCGCGCGCGCGGCGGGCTCGGACGCGGCGCCTTTGCCGAGACGGCGGCGGTGATGAAATGGGTCGTCCTGCCCGCCCAGGTCGCCGATGTCATGGAGCAGGGGGCCGCCGTCGCCCAGCGCGCGGGGCTCATCGCGGCGCTGGCGGCTCACGCGGGAGTAGGCGTCGTGGAGGCCGTGCTGGCGGGCGCGAGAGCCGGCGACGCGACGGCGATCGCGGGCGTGTTGACAGAATGGCGGGCGCTTGTCCGCGCGGCGGGCGGCCAGGCGCTGGTCGAGTCGGCGCCGCTCGCCGTCAAGGAGCGCGTGCCGGTCTGGGACGACCCGGGCCCGGCGCTCCGCATCATGCAGCGGATCAAGTCCCAGTTCGACCCGGCAGGTCTTTTGAATCCCGGCCGCTTCGTCGGAGGCATCTAGGTCATGGCTCACGAGGGGATAACGCTCGCGTCACCACCGGCCGGGCCGTTGACGCTCCACGGCCACGACGTCGAGGGCGTCAACCGCTGCGTCCATTGCGGCCTCTGCCTCGCCTACTGTCCGACCTTCTCCATCCTCGGCACCGAGATGGACTCGCCGCGCGGCCGGATCTTCCTCGTCAAGGCGCTCGCCGAGGGACGGCTCGCCCTAAGCGACCCGACGGTCTTGCACCTCGACCTCTGCCTCGGCTGCCGCGCCTGCGAGACCGTCTGTCCCTCGGCCGTGCCCTATGGCCAGTTGATCGAGGCCGCGCGCGCCGAGATCGAGCGCCAGCGGCCGGGCGGGCCGCTGCGGCGCCTGTTCCGCTGGCTGAACTTCGCGGTCCTGCTGCCGAACCCGCGGCTCCTGGGCCTCGCCGCGGCGGGGCTGCGCTTCTACCAGGTCAGCGGGGTTCAGCGTCTCGTGCGCGCGCTGGGCCTGCTCAAGCTCCTGCCGTCACCACTCGGGGAGTGGGAGCCGCTCCTGCCCGTGCTCCCGCCGGCCGCCGAGCGAGCGCCGCTTCCCGCTCTCACGCCTGCTGCGGGCACGAAGCGCGCTCGCGTGGGACTCTTGACCGGCTGCATCCAGCAGGTCGCCTTCGGCTCGCAGAACCGCGCGACGGCGCGCGTGCTGGCAAAGAACGGCGCGGAGGTCGTCGCGCCGTTGGAGCAGGCCTGCTGCGGCGCGCTTCACGCGCACGCGGGCGAGCACGACCTCGCCGTGACTCTCGCCAAGCGCGCCATCGAGGTCTTCGAGGCCGCGAAGGTCGACTGCGTCGTCGTCAACACGTCGGGGTGCGGAGCCCACATGAAGGACTACGGGACCCTTCTAGCCGATGATCCCGCCTGGCGCGAGCGGGCCCGGCACTTCGCCTCGCGCGTCCGCGATCTCTCCGAGTTCCTCGTTGAGGAGCCGCTGCGCGGGCCACTGGGAACCGTGAAGAAGACCGTGACGTATCACGACCCCTGTCACATCGTCCACGGCCAGAAGATCTCGAAGCCTCCGCGCGCGCTGCTGGCCCAGATCCCCGGGCTCACCGTGGTGCCGCTCAAGGAAGCGGACTGGTGCTGCGGCTCGGCGGGCACCTACAACCTAAGCCAGCCCGAGATGGCGCGGAGGCTCCAGGAGCGCAAGGTAGCGCACATCCGCGCGACGGGGGCGGAGGCCGTGGTCACGGCCAATCCCGGCTGCATCATCCAGATCGTCCAGGGGCTCGACGCCGCGGGCGCGCACGTCAAGGTGCTCCACTTGGTCGAGATCCTCGACGAGTCCTACCGGAACGCCCCTCACCCCGACCCTCTCCCCAGAGGGGAGAGGGAGCCTTCGAACCCCTCTCCCCCACCGGGGGAGCTTTCGCATCCCTCTTCCCCAGAGCGGGGAGCCATTCCAAATCCCTCTCCCCCATCGGGGGAGAGGGTAGGGTGAGGGGGCGATGGCCCGTGTCAAGGTCCTCGACCTCGCCGCCCTGCCCGACGGCGGCGTCGAGCTGGTCGTCGCGGACGGCGTGGACGTGGCGCTCTTCCGCCGCGGCGACGAGATCTTCGCCCTCGGCAACGAGTGCGCCCACAAGGGCGGCAATCTCTGCGACGGCCGCGTCGAGGGCGACATCGTCACCTGCCCGCTCCACGGCTGGGAGTTCGATCTTCGCTCGGGCGTCTGCATGACGATCCCGGGCGAGTCCGTGCTGCGCTTCGTGGTGAGCGTGGAGGATGGCGTCATCTTTCTCGAGGAGCCCGCATGAAGGACGCCGTCCCGCAGGAGCACAAGAGCCACGCCCCGGCCTCGGTCGGCTGCTTCGTGCTGACCATCTCGGACTCCAAGACGTCCGAGACCGACACGAGCGGGGCGCTGATCCGGGAGCTTCTGAGCGCCGCGGGCCACCGCGTCACGGGCCACGCCATCGTCAAGGACGACCCGGAGCAGATGGCGGCGGTCATCCGCTCGGGCTGCGCCGCGCCGTCGGTCGAGGCCTTCATCCTCACGGGAGGCACGGGGATCACGAGCCGCGACTCGACGTACGAGGCGATCGAGGCGCTCCTCGACAAGCGGCTCGCGGGCTTCGGCGAGCTCTTCCGCATGCTCTCCTTCCAGGAGATCGGCGCGGCGGCGATGCTCTCGCGCGCGCAGGGCGGCGTGGTCCAGGGGCGCGTCCTCTTCTCCCTGCCGGGCTCGCCCAACGCCTGCCGGCTCGCGCTGGAGAAGCTCATCATCCCGGAATTGCCGCACCTGATCCGCGAGGTCAGGCGCTAGCATCACGCGGTATACTGGCGGGCAGTCTCTCGTGACGCGGTACGACCGACACTTGACCCACGGAGGAGTGGCAATGGCAAGGCACGCGACGCGAATCCTGATGGCGCTTCTGGTCTGCGCGGTATTGACCGGCCCCGGAGCGGCCCAGACGGCGCCCTCGGGCCCGCTCTGGAGCGACAGCGGCGGCGCTCAGGTGCCTGCCGAGATCGCCCGCCTCAACGATCACATGAGCGGCCTCGCTGAGAGGCTTAAGCCCGCCCTGGTCCAGGTGCGCGTGCGCCGCGCCGCCGAACCCCAGACCGAGGGTGAGGCGCCGGGGTCGCCCGAAGAGCGGCGCAGCTCGGGCTCCGGCTTCCTGATCCGCCAGGACGGTTACCTCATCACGAACGAGCACGTCGTGGCCGATGCCGACATCATTCAGGTAAAGCTGGCCGACGGCCGCCGCTTCGTAGGCCGGCTCGTGGGCAAGGACGAGCGCGTGGACCTGGCGCTGGTCAAGATCGAGGCGACCGGCCTGCCAGTGGCGCCGCTCGGCGACTCGAACCGGCTCCGCGTGGGCGAATTCGTCTTGGCACTCGGCCACCCCTTCGGCCTCGAGCAGACGGTGTCCTTAGGCATCGTCAGCAGAAAGGGCGCGCCGCTCCAGGTGGCCACGCCGGGTTTCGACTTCATCCAGACCGACGCCGCCGTCAACCCTGGGAACTCGGGCGGGCCGCTCGTCAACATGGCGGGCGAGGTCGTGGGCATCAACAGCATGGCCGCGCGGAACGGCACCATCGGCTTTGCCATCCCGATCAACATCGTCAAGGGCCTCCTGCCCCAGCTGGCGTCCAAGGGCAAGGTCGAGTGGGGCTGGCTCGGCGTCGGCATCGCGGAGATCGGCGACGAGGACGTGCCGAAGTACCAGTTGAAGGAGCAGCGCGGCGTGCTGATCCGCCACGTGGTCGCGGGCCAGCCGGCCGACAAGGGCGGTGTGAAGGCCGATGACGTGATCCTCGCCGTGGACGGTGCGCAGATCGAAGGCCCGCGGGATCTCCAGCGCATCATCTCAACCACGCCGGTCGGCCGCGCCGTCAAGCTGTACGTCATGCGCGCCGGCAAGGAGCAGGAGCTCGAGGTGACCATCGGCCCGTACCAGGCCGCCGCGTCGCGCCCGCAGCCGCGCCGCGCGCCAGTGGTGCCGCATGGGCCCGAGGGGCCCGCGCCCAAGCCGCCGGCTCCCGCTCCGAAGTGATCACACGCCGCGCAGCCTCGCGTTAGCCGCGCCATGCGCGCCGTCCTTCTCGGCACGGGCTCGCCGCCTCCGAACCCCAAGCGCCGCGGCCCGGCGACCTTGCTCGCGTTGGGCGACGAGAAGTTCCTCGTGGATGCGGGCTCGGGAGTGGGCATCCAGCTCGTCCAGGCGGGCGTGCGCCCGTACGACTGGCCGCGCGTGCTCATCACGCATCACCACTCCGACCACATGATCGATCTCGGCCATTTGCTGATCACGCGCTGGATCGTGGGGCAGAACGCGCCCTTCGAGGTCTGGGGCCCGGCCGGGACGAAACGGCAGATGGACAAGCTCCTCGACTTCCTCGACTGGGACATCGAGATCCGGCGCGCCCACATGATCAAGCGCGAGCGGCCACGGGTAGCCGTGACGGAGATCGAGGAGGGGAAGATCCTCGAGGCGGGCGGCGTGACGGTGAGCGCCTTCAGCGTCGACCACGACCCCGTCAAGCCCGCCTTCGGCTACCGCTTCGAGGGCGGCGGCAGGAGCGTCGTGGTCTCGGGCGACACGCGGCCGTCGGAGAACCTGATCCGCTGGAGCCTGGGCGTGGACTGTTTGATCCACGAATGCTGCGAGATGACGAAGACCTCCTGGGTTCCCGGCTGCGGCTGGCCGACCCTAGAGGAGAAGATCAAGGACCTCGCCTCCTACCACACCCAGCCCGAGGACATCGGCCGCGTGGCCAAGGCCGCGAACCCCGGCAAGCTCGTCATCACCCACATGATGCCGGCCTCGGTGCCGGCCGAGCTCGAGGCGGCGGCCAAGCGCCACTACGCAGGCCCCGTCACCGTCGGCGAAGATCTCCTGGAGGTCTGACCCCTCACTCCGCCCGGAGTGCCGCCAGCGTAGCGCGCGCCCAGTCGCTGTCCAGCGCGGGCGCGGGCGCGTAGGTCAACCCGCCGGTGATGCGCGCGCCCTCTTCACCCTCCGCGGCCGCGTCTTCGAGCACGTCCTCCACGACCAGGTCAAAGCGCGCCAGCTCGCCGGCCATCAGCGGGGCGCCGGCGGCGCGGCACTTCACGTACATCGTGACGTCCGGCTCGACGATGAGGAGCGTCGCCGCGCCTCGCGCCTCGAGATTGCGTCGCGTGCTGCTTCGCGCGCCGACGGCGACGCGGATGGTGGTCGCGTTGACGGCCAGGAGCTCGAGATAGGAGCAGAACATCGGGTGCGGGCGGCCGCGGTCGTCCACCGTCAGGAGCGGTACTCCCCGGCCGAGAAGGCGCGGCAGGTCCTTCTGGGAGAGCCGCTTCTCTAGCGCGGGGGGCAGGGCGGCGCCGAGGCTCCGGCTCATGGTTTGAGGTTCTTCCGGAGGAAGGCGCGCACCTGCTTCTCCGCGTCCTCGTGAGCGCGCGGGTTGTACTCGAGGGTCGCGCCGAGACCACCGCGCGCGTCCAGCACGATCGTCCGCCGTCTGACCTCGGCGCCGTCGAAGTGATGATACGCATCCGGGTAGAGGACCGCCGTGACGCTCCTGCCCGCCCGCGATGCCGCATGCGCGAGCGCTTCGCACGGCGCCGCGGGCGTCCAGTCGTCCTTGCCTCCCAGCAGCATGAGGACGGGCGTCGTCCCCGGCAGCGCCTTCCAGCCGGTGCACGGCGGATAGAACAGGATGAAAGCACGGATGTCGGCGTCCGGATACCGGGCTTCGGTCGCCGCGGCCCAGAGCAGTGTCCAGCCCCCGTGCGAATAGCCGATCGCGGCGATGCGCTTCGCGTCGACCTGGGGCAGCGTCTTGAGATATGCGGCCGCGGCGAAGACGTCCGGCGCCCGCATGCGCCCTGTCAGCGCCGCGCTCCCGCCGCAGAGACGCCTGAGCCCGCGCCCACGGAAGCTGTCGAGCACGAATGTGGCGTACGCCTCGTGCTGGAGCCACGCGGCCCATTCCTTGACGTTCGCGCCGACCCCGCCGCAGCCGTGGAGCAGGATGACGGCAGGGAAGGGGCCCGCGCCGCGCGGCGTGGAGAGCTCGGCGGTGAGGGTGGCGGGAGCGGGCAAGGTCACGTCGATGGAGTGCGAGTCGGCCCGCGCCGTCCCCAGCCACAGGGCCACGAGGATCGCCGCACAGGCTGCCG
>DASYVT010000012.1 GCA_035936835.1 Candidatus Methylomirabilota bacterium
CCGGACGCTCTCCCAAAGCCGCGACCACCCGGTGCTGCTCCCCGTCCCCGAATCGCGCTACCTCACAGGACTGCTGCTCGAAGCCATCTGACGCGTCGCGGGGGTCAGCTCTCCCGGTAAAGGAGGAGGAGCACGCCGACCATCGCGAGGCCCACCGACCAAACCCGCCCAGGCAGGGCCGTCTCCCCTGGCGGGAGCCGCAGCTCCAGCCAGCGCCCCCAGCCCACGAGCATGGCGATCACGCCCAGGGGCGCGTGCGTTACTTCGATCAGGTACTCCGCCTTGAGGTTCAGCGAGGCGTGAGAGTGTGTGAGGAGAAGGGCGCCGCCCACCGAGCAGAGGATGGGGAAGACCAGGGCGGCGCGGGGCGAGCGGATACGCCCCGTGCGCACCATCCACTCGAAGGTGCCGAAGCCAAGCACGAGGACGACGAAGATCCGGTGCTGGAGCACCTCCGAGAAGAGCATGCCCTCCCAGAAGCCTTGCGGACCCAATGGCCAGGAGCCCGGATCGTTGCGCACCAGCAGGAAAGCCGCCAGCGCGAAGAAGACGAGCGGCCAGTGCCGCGCCCACGGCGCCAGGCCCGTGCGGGAGAGAATGGCGAGGATGCCCATGATCAGGACGATCAGCCCGGCCACGTGGTGGTTGAACTCGCTCCACTGCCGGTCCGCGTCGGTCCGCGGGGCCTCGCGGTCGGTCAGCGGCATGTCCTCGAGATTGGACGACGTGAAGGACGGCACGCTGGGCGTGAACACGCGGACGACCTCGGCGAACGTGGCGCGGTCTTTGACCACGTCCACGGCGGGCGGCAGCGACGTCAGGGAGGCCGCGGCGAAGAGCACCGTGACACCGAGCCCCAGCTCGACCTCCACGAAGCGGCGGAGACGCAGCAGCGAGACGGGGTCGGCCGACGGCAGCCGCCGCACCACGAAGAAGTTGAGCGCGCCCAGCACGAGGATGAGCGCCAGGATCGTCATCTTGGTGCCGACCATCATGCCGTAGGCCGTCCCGGTGAAAGCCGAGAAGCCGTCCACGTAGTAGACCGTCAACCCGACGCCCCCCACGACGAGCGCCACCACCGAGGCCAGCGCCATCGACGAGAAGCGCTTGAGCAGGAGCGCCGGCCACGCATCGCCGCCGCGTCCGTAGGCCACGGCCGTGAGATGCATGAGGCCTCCCACCCAGACTGACGCGGCATACTGGTGCACGGCGTCCAGGAGAAGCAAGACGCCGCCGTGCTCGAGGCGCGCGGCCGCATGGCTGATCCCCGCGGCCGTGACGGCCAGCGCCACGGTTAGCGCCACCATCGCGGGCCACCAGCCGGGCGCGTCCGGGCGCCGCCTGAGCCGAAGCGCGCCCACGACGATCGCGATGCAGGTCAGCACGCGGAGCGCGCTCGCCTGGAAGTAGGCCGTGCCGAGCACTTCGCGGATGGGCCACGCTTGTCCGCCCGCCAGCACCACCTGCTGGACCGTCAGCGCCAGGAGCTGTCCCGCCATAACTGCGACAGCGCCCGCGGCGACGAGTATCAGGAGGCGGCCCAGCAGCGGGGAGAGCTCGGGGCGCCGGCGCGCGGCGGGCTTGAGGACGAGCAGCGCGAACAGCACGCCTCCGATGGCGGCGGCCTGGCCGCAGAGGGCCAGCCCCCGGAGCAGGACGTCGACGAACCCGGCCACGGGCTAGGCTCTCCCGTGCGGCCGGTCGGCCCAGAGCCGCACGAGCACGAAGATCGGCGTGCCGATCGCGACGAAGACGATGAACCACGCCGCCTTGCCGAAGACCGACAACGCCACGATCAGGTAGATGAAGTCGCGGTTGGCGAGCGCGTCGGCCGTCTTGGCCCCGGCCGAGCGCGGCCCCGCCGTCGCGGACGGCGAGACCATGTGGCGCGCGACGACGAACGCGGCGGCGAGCGTGCTGGCGACGGCGACCGCTCCCACCACTATGGGCCATGCGGAATGCGCGGAGAGGCTCCAGCCGACAGCCATGCAGCCGAAGACCGCCACGTGGACGCTGTTGTCGCCCCAGAAATCCAGCGCCGCCCCGCCCGCGGATTCGAGGAACTTCAGCCGCGCGATCTCGCCGTCGCAGCCGTCCAGGATCGAGTGCAGGAGGAAGAGGAGCGCGCCCGCGAGCTGCCAGCCCGGGGTCGAGGAGAGGAAGAACGGCGCCGCCGCCAGGCCGATGGCGAGCGAGACGAGCGTCATCGCGTTCGGGGTGACCGAGGTCCAGACGAGGCGCCGCGTCAGCCCGAGCGAGATCAGCCGCTCGACGTGGCGGGACATGAAGCCCTCGGAGTCCTTGATGAGACCGCGCAGCAGCCACGACTCGGCGCGGCGCAGGTCGCCGGCCGTGCGAACCGCGAAGCGGCCCTTGTGATCCGCGGTCCCCTCGATCGTCGCGAACCGGCCTTTGAGGGCGGCGACACACTCGGCCGCGCTCGTCGCGCGCCCCGCGGCGTCGAGCACCGGCTTCGGATCGTCGGTGTCCACCACGGCGACCTGCGCGGGATCCACCCAGAGCGTCTCGGGCTGGAGCGGCATGGCGGCCAGGGCCCGCAGCCACCGCGGCTGCGGGATGACGTTGGACGGCACGAGGATCACACGACGTCGTCCCGGCTCCGAGGACGGGGCGGAGGCGAGTCCCGCGCGCGTCCCGGCGAGCAAGAGGCGCCGCCCGAGCGGCAGCCCCGCCACCATCGTCTCGGGGGTGATGCCGGACGCCGCGCCGGCAGCCACGACCACGAGAAGGCTCTCCGTCACAGGCGCGAACCGGCGAGGGGCGCCGGGCTGAGCGGCAGCTGCACGCCACCCCGCCTGCTCGACTCGCGAGCCAGGTGCTCGATCTCGCAGCAGAGCGCCGCCTCGGCGAGGTTGGCCTCCGGGTGTGCATCCCCGGAGATGGCCGCCAGGAAGCGGCCCGCCACCTTGTGGAACCAATCCGGATGATGCGAGCCGTCCGACAGCGCCGCCAGCCCCGGCCAGCGCCGCTCGCCACCCTTGCCGGTGAGCACGAGCGTGTCGTCACGAAGCTCGATCCTCCCCTCCGTGCCGTCCACCTCGACCCGGTTGCGCCGCTCCTCCGCGGCCCACGTCAGGAGAATCTCGGCGCTCGCGTCGGCAAACTCGAGCCGCACCGATGCCGTGTCCTCGACGGCGAAGGCCGTGTGGCGCCGCGTCTCGAGCCGCGCGCCGACGCTCCGCGGCCGCCCCCCGACCCAGGCCGGCAGGACGTAGAAGACGTGCCAGCCGTGGTCGGTGAGGACGCCGCCGCCGGCGACCGCGGGGTCCACCCGCCAGTTGATACTGCCGCCCGCTGCCGGTCTCACCCGCAGCGTCTCCCAGAGAATGCCCCGCACCCGACCGATCTCGCCCTCGCGGATGAGGTCGGCGGTCAGCGAGAGGATGGGCGCGTGGTGCCAGTTGTGCACGGTGTGCAGCACGCGGCCGGCCGAGGCGGCCGCTTGGGAGACGCTTCGCAGTTCAGCGGGCGAGCTCACGAGCGGCTTCTCGCACAGCACGTGCAGGCCCCGCTCGAGGGCCCTCTGGATGAGCGGCGCGTGGCTCGAGGGAGGGGTGGAGATGTCCACGAAGTCGAGTGGCTCGCCGGCAAGGAGATCTTCGGGCGAGTCGTACCAGCGCGCGCCGGGAAGTCGCGCCTCGCACTCGGCGCGCTGGGCGGGACGGGAGTCGGCGGCGGCCGCGATCCGGACGTCCGGGCGGCCGAGCCACCCGGGCAGATGCCCGTGGATGGCGACATTGCCGAGCCCGATGACGGCGCCGCGCAGCATGCTACTGGAGCCGGTACTCCCTGACTATCGTCCCCAGGGCCTCGTCGAGGATGGCGAGCCCGTTGAGCGCGGTCTCTTCGCGGATGATCAGCGGCGGGTTGATGCGCACCGTCGGTGAATACGTCATCGCGGCAAGCCCGCGCCTGAGGCACTCCTTGTAGAGCGCCTGCGTCACGTCCTTGCCGAGCGGCTCCTTGGTGCGGCGGTCCTTGACCAGCTCCATGCCCAGCATCAGGCCGCGGCCGCGCACCTCGCCCACGCACCGGTACTTCTCCTTCATCGTCTCGAGCCGGGTGAGCATGACGGCGCCCACGCGGTCGGCGTTCTTGACGAGGTCTTCCTTGAGAATGATCTCGAGCGCCGCCAGCCCCGCCGCCGAGGCGAGCGGGTTGGCGCCGTACGAGGACGAGCTGGCGGACGGGTGGGACCAGGGCTTCCGTCCGGTCAGGTCATCCGTGGAGATGACGGCGGACAGCGGGAAGCCGCCGCCCATGCCCTTGCCGACGGTCATGATGTC
Source organism: Candidatus Methylomirabilota bacterium (assembly GCA_035936835.1). NCBI lineage: Bacteria > Methylomirabilota (SeqCode) > Candidatus Methylomirabilota bacterium. The sequence goes on from DASYVT010000012.1 coordinate 4,308, forward strand.
GGGCACGACCCCGTCGTGCTCCGAGCCCCACATGAGGCCCGTTCGCCCGAAGCCCGTGATCATCTCGTCTGCGATCAGGAGCGCGCCTGCGTCCTTGGCGATCTGCTGAATGGCGCGCAGGAAACCCTCGGGCGGGATGATGTTCCCGGCCGTGCCCTGCATCGGCTCGACGATGATGGCCGCGATCTCGCCGCCCGTCTGGTAGCGGATCACGTCGCGAACGAACTCGGCGCAGGCGATGCCGCAGTCAGGATACGTGAGCTTGAGCGGGCAGCGGTAGCAGTCGGCATACGGCGTCGAGTACTGGCCCGGCATGAAGGGACCCAGATGATGCTTGAAGTCGCTGCCGAGGAGACCCAGCACGCCGCCGGTTTTGCCATGAAAGCCGCCCCAGAAGCCGATGACCTCGTCCTTGCCCGTGGCAACTTTGGCGAGTCTCAACGCCGCCTCGACGGCCTCGGCGCCGCCGGAGAACATCTGGATGCGCGTCAGCCCCTCGGGCGTCACGGAGGCGACCAGCTCGAGGAAGCGCGCGCGCGCCTCGGTCGTGAAGCTGCCGAAGGTGAGCTTCTCGACCTGCTTCTTGAGCGCCTCGACGTAGTGCGGGTGGCAGTGGCCGACGGAGCCCACGGCGATGCCCGCGATGAAGTCGATGTACTCCTGGCCGTCCTCGTCCACGAGGGTGCACCCCTGCCCGCGCGCCATGGCCAGCCCCGCGTACAGCGCGAAACCCTGCATGCCGGCCGCGGCGTGGCGCCGCTCGCGCTCGACGATCTCCTTGGATCGTGGCCCTGGCTCCCGCGGCCCGGGCTCGCGCATCCCGCTCACTGCGACCTCCCCGTGAAGCGCACCGAGAGGTACGCAGCGATGGCGGAGGCCGCCTCCTCGCGGAAGAGCGCGAAGCTCGGCCACGCGTTGAGGTCGATCAGCACGAGCTCGCCCGAGCCGGTCGCGATGAAGTCGCCGCCGTAGATCTCGAGACCGAGCGCGCCGGCCGCCTGGCGCACGAGGCGCGCAAGCGCGCGCTGGTCGAAGGCGTGGCCGCTGAGCTGCTGGTCCTTGTGGTAGAACCACCGGAACCAGGGCGGCTCGCCGTGGGCGCCGCCGCCTGGACCGATGCCGTAGAACTTGATCAAATCGCCGTCCACGTGGGGCTGAAGCACGGCGCGCGGGATGCCGCGCGCGGCGAGCCCCTCGAGGGCGCGCGCGGCGGCCGCCGCGTCCGCGGCATAGACGACGTCGCCCTCCTGGGTGTTGTGGACGTCGGCGCGCTTGACCCACAGCGGACGCGGTGCGGCGACGCGCTCGCCCGACGTCGTCACGAGCCGGCTCGCGATGAACGGCACGCGCGCCTCCGCGAACTGCGCGATCATGCGCTCGCGGTAGGTGTTGAGCACGGCGGCCGGGCTGTTGACCGCGCGAACCCCGGAGACCTCCAGCGCCGTCACCGCCTGGAGCGCCCCGGGCTGTTCGCACATGAGGAACATGCCGCGCGGCCTGGTCTCGGTGACGACACCCAGCTCGTCGGGCGTCCTCAGGTCGACCTGGAACCCCTTGGCCTCGAGACCCTTCGCGGTCAGGCGCAGGATCTCGGTGTCGTCGCTCTCCCGCCCCGGCGAGTGCGCCTCCTCGCGGAAGATGCCCCAGCAATAAGAATCGTTCACGCAATTCCTCCCGGTCCGCTCATGAGGCCCGGGCCGCCAGCGCTTCGGCCAGCGCCACGTCCTCGGCTCGATCCACGTCCACGACGGTCTCGATCACGTCCCCGTACATCGGCTCGCCTGACTCCAGGAGCCAGGCCAGGTGCTCCCGCAGCCTGCCGAGGCCGACGGGCGGCTCGATGCGCCGCACCCGCTCCGACACGAGGTACACGCCGGCCGTCACGAGCGCGGGCGACTCGACGCCGAGCGCGGTGATGCGGCCGAGGACGTCCACAACCGCTCCCAGCGGCTTCTCGTCGGCTACGAGCGGCGTCACCGCCAGCACCGTCGCCTCACGCGGCCGGCGGAGCGCCGCCTCCACGAAGCGCCGAAAGTCCGCCGCGCGGCACCAGGCGTCCACCGTCGAGACCAGCATGCGCCCCGCGCCGGGACCGCCGGCGACCTCGCGGAAGCTCTCGAGCGACGAGGCGGTCGTCTTCACGGTCAGCCGGAGGTCGAGCTCGGGGAACCGGCCGCGGACCCACGCCGCGCAGTCGCGCTCCTGCTCGTTGACGATGATCGACAGCCGCGTGATGCCCGCGGCGACGAAGTTCCGGATCGCCGACTCGATCAGCGGCACCCCCGCCACCGGCACCATGGGCTTGGGCACGGCCCAGCCGGCTTGCTTCAGGCGGCTGCCCTCGCCCGCGGCGATGATGCCGCCCGAGAGGCCCGGCTCCGACGTCACGGCAGTATTCCCTCCAGGTCACGCAGCGACTGGATCACGCGGTCGCCCGGGCAGCACGGCCGTCCCTGCCGCTCCGGGGCCGGCGTGAGCCAGATGTGGGCCATGCCGGCCGCGCGCGCTCCCGCCATGTCGCGGGCCAGTGAGTCGCCGACCATGACCGCGCGGCCGGAGTCGATCCCCAGCGCGTCTAAAGCTTTCATGAAAATGCGCGGGTCCGGCTTGCTGAGCCCTACCCGTGCCGAGTCTACGATGACGCCAAAGTACCGCCGAACCTGCGCATTATCGCACACCGTCGCGAGATTGCCATAGAAGTTGGACACGATGCCGAGGCGGTAGCGGCGGGCGAGACGTTCCAGTATCGGCGCGTTCGACACGAAGCACGCCCGGGCGTCGGCAAGGAAGCGCGCCGCGACCCGCGAACCGAGCGCCGGAACATTCGGTCGAAGCGCTTTCGCCACGCCGTCTGCCACTCGGCGGACGGTGTCTTGGAGCGAGAGGCTCTCAGGAACGGCGCCGACGAGGGCATCGTCGGCCGCGTAGAAGACGGGATCGAAGCGCGCGGGCTCTACGGCAACGCCCTCGGCCTCGAAGAGGCGGTGGAAGCGCTCCTTCCACGTCAGGCCGTCGGCGTCGAGCGTGCCCCCGAAGTCGAACAGCACGGCGGAATTCACGAGGTCCTCTCCAGTCGGGACGG